>JBDIAU010000276.1:0-3796 GCA_039812565.1 Beutenbergiaceae bacterium | reverse complement strand
GTCACCGCCGACCTCGAGCCGGCCGTCACCGTCGAGGTGACCCGATGAGGGCCGCCGTGTACCGCCGGTTCGGCGGACCCGGCGTCGTGGACGTCGAGGAGATCCCGGACCCGCAGCCCGGACCTGGCGACGTGCTCGTCCGCGTCCACGCCTCGACCGTCAGCAGGGCCGACCACCGCGCCCGCAGCCGCGACGTCCCCCGCGGGCTCGGCCTGCTCGCCGCCGCCGGCATCGGCGCCTTCCGGCCGAGCCACCCGGTGCTCGGCATGGACGTGGCCGGGACCGTGGAGGCGGTCGGGGCGGACGTCCGGGCGTTCGCCGTCGGCGACGCGGTGATCGCGATGCTCGGCGGGCGGTTCGGCGGGCACGCCGAGTACGCCGTCGTCCCGGCCGACGGGGCGATCGCCCTGAAGCCGAGGTCGATGGGCTTCGAGGACGCCGTCACGCTCGTCTTCGGCGGGTACACCGCGCGGGGGTACCTCAACCGAACGACGCTCGGCCCGGGCACGAAGGTGCTGGTCAACGGTGCCGCGGGCGCCGTCGGCACCGCGGCGGTGCAGCTGGCGCGTGCGGCCGGCGCCGACGTGACGGCGGTCTGCCGGGCGAGCGACACCGAGCTGGTCACGCGCCTGGGCGCGGACCGGGTGATCGACTACACGACCACCGACTTCGCCGCCGGGGGCGCGACGTACGACGTCGTCGTCGACTGCGTCGGCAACGCCGGGTACGAGCGGTCGCGGGCCGTGCTCGCGCCCGGCGGGGCGCTCCTGCTCGTCGTCACCGACCTCGTGGGGCTGCTCCTGGCGCCGGCCCGCGCGCGCCGGGCGGGGATCACGATCGTCACCGCGCCCGACGCCGGCGCGGCGGACCTCCGGGCCGTCGCCGCGCTCGCGGACGACGGCGCGTACGTCGCGGTCCGCGACCGCACCTTCGACCTCGCGGACGTCCGCGAGGCGCACGCCTACGTGGACGAGGGCCACAAGAAGGGCAACGTCGTGCTCCGCGTCGCGGCGACCCGGCCGGTCGCCGGCTCGGGCACCACCTCGCACGTCCCCGCCGCACACCCCGGAGGTGCCGCATGATCGAGGCCCAGCAGCTGACCAAGCGATACGGCGGCACCACCGCGGTCGACGGGATCAGCTTCACCATCGCCCCCGGGACGGTCACGGGGTTCCTCGGGCCCAACGGGGCGGGGAAGTCGACGACGATGCGCATGATCGTCGGGCTCGACCGGCCGACGTCCGGCACGGTCACCGTCAACGGCAAGGCGTACGACCGGCACCGCCGCCCGCTGCACGAGGTCGGTGCGCTGCTCGACGCGAAGGCGGTCCACCCGGGTCGCAGCGCCCGCTCGCACCTGCGCACGCTCGCGGCGACGAACGGCATCGGCAGGCGCCGGGTGGACGAGATGATCGAGATGACCGGGCTGGCCACCGTCGCGGACAAGCGCGTCGGCGGGTTCTCGCTCGGCATGGGTCAGCGCCTGGGCATCGCCGCGGCGATGCTCGGCGACCCGAGGACCCTCATCCTCGACGAGCCGGTCAACGGCCTGGACCCCGAGGGCGTGCACTGGGTGCGCCAGCTCGTCCGTCGGCTGGCCGCCGAAGGGCGCACGGTGTTCCTGTCGTCGCACCTCATGAGCGAGATGGCTCAGACCGCGGACCAGCTCCTCGTCCTCGGCCGCGGCCGGATCCTGGCGGCGGGCCCGGTCCAGGACGTCATCGACTCGGTCTCGCGACCGCGGGTCCGCGTCCGCTCCCCGCAGGCGAGCCGGCTCGCGGCGCTCGTCGCCGCCCCGGGCGTGACCGTCACCACCACCGAGCCCGACACCCTCGAGCTCCGCGGGATCGAGGCCGCGAGGGTCGGTGACGTCGCGTTCGCGCACGACGTCCCGCTGCACGAGCTCGCACCGCTGAGCGCCACCCTCGAGGAGGCCTACATGAGCCTCACCAACGACGCGGTCGAGTACCGCTCCGAACCCACCGAGGACGCCCGATGACCGCCATCGCCACGCCAGCCCTGACGCAGAGGCTGGACGTCACGCCGACCGCCGCCCGATCCGTTCACCTCGGCGTCCTGCACGCCGAGTGGCTGAAGATGCTGTCGCTCCGCTCGACCTGGTGGGCGCTCGGCGCCACGACGGCCCTCCTCATGCTCGCGGCCTTCGCCGTCGGCAAGTCGCTGGACGGCCTGGCCGCCGACCCGAGCACCGCCCCGATGCTCACGGAGATGGACGGCGTCACCGTCATCTCCGGCGGCTACCAGATCGGGATGATCACGATCGCCGTCCTCGGTGCCTTGGCCATCACGGGCGAGTACTCGACCGGTTTGGTGCGCTCGACCTTCACCGCCGTGCCGACGCGTCTGCCCGCTCTCGTGGCCAAGGGGGTCGTCCTCTCCGCGCTCACGCTCGTCGTGACGACGCTCGGCTTCGCCCTGTCCTGGGTCGTCACCAAGCCGCTGATCGACGAGCACGCGCTCGTCACCGACCTGGCCGACCCCGGGGCGTGGCGCCAGATGGGCGGCGCGGCGCTCTTCATGGTGGTGGCCGGCCTGTTCAGCCTCGGGCTGGGAACCATCCTGCGCTCGACGGCCGGCACGGTCGCCTCGGCGCTGACGGTCCTGCTCGTCCTGCCCGGCGTGCTCGGCTTCGTCCGGCTCGACTGGGTCGAGACGCTCGTCAGCTACCTGCCCGCACCGGCTGCGAGCGCCTGGATCAACGGCGGGTCGTCGGGCCTGGGGGAGTCGCTCACGCCCGGTGCGGGTCTGGCCGTCGTGCTCGCCTACGCCGTCGTCCCGATGGTCGTCGGCGCCGTGCTTCTGCGACGTCGAGACGCGTGAGGGTCGACGGCTCGCCGGGCCTCGACGACGGGTGCTGCGGCCGGAGCGCGTCTCCGGACCGCCGCGCCCGTCGTCGGCGCTCCGCGGCGCTACTCCTTGACGGCGCCGACCAGCCGGAGCTCGCTCATGTCGTTGCCGAGCGTCCGCCAGAGCCAGACGAGGAACCGCGAGACGGGGTCCGTCCCGAACGAGGCGGCGTAGGTGAGGGTCACGTCGGAGAAGCCGGCGTCCAGGACCATGCGCCGCACGTCGTCCTCGGACCAGACCCAGAGCATGTCCCACACCCGGTGGGTCTGCGTCCCGGGCGGAACGCGCTCCCCGATGTTCAGCACGACGCGTCCGCCGGGGCGGAGTACCCGGTACACCTCGGCCAGGACCGTCTCCGGCTGGGGGAAGGCCTCGAAGGAGGACACGCACGACGCCGCGGTGAACGTCTCGTCCGGCCACGGCAACGAGCCGGCGTCACCCTGGACGACCTCGGCGGTCCCGGCCGCGATCCGCTCGCGCAACGTGCGGTGGGCCAGGCTGATCTGGACGTCGGACAGGTCGATGCCCGCCACCCGGCGGACGTGACCGGCGTGCGTGGCGAGGAGGGCTCCCGAGCCGCACGCCACGTCGAGGACGACGTCCTCCGGACGCAGCTGCAACGCGTCCGCCACCGCCTGGTACGAGGTGCCCGACGTCAACGGGAAGACCGTGCGGGTGCTCACCCACCCCAGCACACCGCTGGGCACGCCGGCCCAGGCCCAGGCGGCCCGCTTCATCGCCTCGCCCGTCGCGGTCCGGGCCCGGGCGATCACCGAACCCACGGCGGGCGCACTCCGACGGCGCGTCCCGCCGATCGCCGTCGGGAGTCCCGGCGCCGTCGAGCCGGCGCCGCCCTCGATCGCCTGCCTGTCGTGCGGGTCGCTCGAACCGGATGTCCGCACCATGCCACTCGCCTCCCCGGGCGTGC
>JBDIAU010000275.1:0-3812 GCA_039812565.1 Beutenbergiaceae bacterium | reverse complement strand
AGCGTGCTGAAGATCGCGACCCAGACGGCCTGGACCACCATGCCGTCGGCCAGCACCCCCCAGTCGACCTGGAGCCGGAGGAACTCGGCGAAGTCGAGCCAGTGATGGGTGAGCAGGCCGGGGTGGATCGCCGAGACCGCCGGCAGGGCGTCGAGCACCGTGGAGACCACCGCGACGACGACGGTCGCCGCCATCGCGCCGATCGGCACCTCGGTCAGGGTCGAGAAGAAGAGCCCGACGGCGACCAGCCCGGTCAGGGACAGCCCGACGTACGCCACGATCCCGGCCACGCGGGCGATGCCCGAGGCCAGGGGGAGCGTGGTCCCGGACAGCAGGGTGATGTCCGTCAGGCCGAAGTACGCCCAGCCGACCAGGAGCGCGGTGACGCCGATCGCGAGCACCGCGCTCGCGGCGAACGCCAGCGAGGCGAGGCCCTTGACCACGAGCAGCCGCGTCCGCGCCACCGGCACGGTGAGGAGGTAGCGCAGCGTGCCGGCCTGCGCCTCCCCGGCGATCGCATCCCCGGACGCGATGGAGATCGTCAGGGGCAGGAGGAAAGGCAGCGCCATGAACAGCGACGCGATGACCAGGAAGAGCCCGTTCCCGGTGACCTGGTCGACGAAGCCCGGCCCCTGCCCGGACAGGGCGGAGTCGCGCGTGAGGTAGAGCACCGTGCCCAGGAGCACCGGGACCAGGGCCAGGCCGGTGAGCAGGAGCCGGTTGCGGCGGCGGCCGAACACCAGGCGAAGCTCGCTGCGCATGAGCCGCCACCACGCGCCGCGCCTGGGCGCCCGGAGTCCGGCGATCGCCGTCGACCGCCCGGCCGCCGTCGGCTCAGCGAGCGACATCGAAACCCTCCCCGGTCAGCTCCACGAAGACCTGCTCCAGGCTCGGCTGCCGCACCTCGAACCCGATCAGGTCGACCCCGGCCGTGACGAGCGCCGCGGAGAGCCGGGCGGGCGCGACCTCCCCGAGGGTGCCCTCCAGCCGGGCCCCGTCGGCCCCGACCTCCACGACGCCGGCCGCCGTCAGCACCCTCGCCGCCCTGCCGACGTGCGCGGACGTGGTCGTCACGGCCACCCGCGTCACGCCCCGGCCGGTGATCGTGTCCCGCGGCCCCTGGAGGAGGAGCCGGCCCCGGCTCATGATCCCGAGGTGGGAGCACACCTGGTCGATCTCCGCGAGCAGGTGCGAGGAGACGAGGATCGTGGTCCCGGCCGCCGAGAGCTCCCGGATGAGGTGCCGGACCTCGCGGGTGCCCTGCGGGTCGAGCCCGTTGGTGGGTTCGTCCAGGATGAGGAGCTCGCGCGGCTGCAGCATCGTCGCCGCGAGGCCGAGCCGCTGCTTCATGCCCAGGGAGTACTGCCGGAAGAGCTTGCCGGCCGCTGCGGTGAGCCCGACCCGCTCGAGCGCGGTCGTCGCCCGCTGCCGGGACGTGCGCGGGTCTGCGGTGGCGTCCGCGGCGTCCAGCCGGGCGAGGTTCTCCAGGCCGTTCAGGTAGGGGTGGAACGCCGGGCCCTCGACCAGGGCGCCGACGCGGGGGAGGACCCGGGCGGCGCCGTCGGGCATCCCCTCCCCGAGCAGCCACGCCCCGCCCGCGGTGGGGCGCACCAGGCCCAGGAGCATCCGGATGGTGGTGGTCTTGCCCGACCCGTTCGGCCCGAGGAACCCGTAGACCGCCCCCGCGGGCACGTCGAGGTCGATGTGGTCGACCGCGACCTGCCCGGACCGGAACCGCTTGGTGAGACCGTCGGTCCGGATCCCGGCCGACGCCGTCACGCCAGGGAGCGCAGGGTCTCGGCGGGGACGGCCCCGACCAGGACGCGCCCGTCGTTCGTGACGAGCACGCTCAGCAGGGCGGAGCTGAGCAGGCGACCCTCCGGCACCTCCGTGGTCAGCTGCTCGTACAAGGTGGCCAGGTCGAGGTCGGGCATGCTGGGCATCCCCGAGCCGTCCTCGGAGGTGAACTGCGCGACGAGGTCCTCCGCCGCGTCCGACGAGCCGAGCGACCGGCCCGACTTCGTGGCCGTCGCCAGGGCGGCCGCGTCGCCCGCCAGGAGCGCCTCGACGTCGACGTCGCTCTTCTCGACGACGGTGTCCCAGCCCTCGCCGGTGACGGTCACGCCCTCGGGGAGCGTGCCCGGGGTGTGCTCGCCGTCCGCCTCCCGGGGCTCGGGCAGCGGCACGACGACCTCGGACGTGGTCGCCCCGGCCGGGCTGGAGAACGTGAAGACCGACGCGTCGGGCATCGCGAAGGTGACGTCGGTGAAGCCGATCTCCAGCGCGGGCGCGGTGGTGTCCTGCCGGCTCCACACCTGCAGCCGCAGCGGCGCCGACGTCTCGGCGTCGACCGCGACCACCATGCGCGCCACGAGGGTGGTGTCGCTGGTCGGGGTGACGACCAGCTGGTAGGCGTCGCGGCCCGCGACCGTCGTCGGCTCGCCGACCGCCACGGTCGAGTGCTCCTCGACGCGCTCCAGCGCGGCGTCGACCGCCTCGGCCGGCGTCGGGAGCTCGCCGTCGTGCGCCGCGGCGGCCTGGGCCTGCGGGTCCATCGCCTCCCAGCGGGCGAGGTCCTCGGCGTCGAGGGTGTAGTGCACGGCCTCCTGGTCGGCGCTGGAGTAGGTCCACGCCTCGGGGCCGGCGACGACCATCGAGTACTCCGACGCCGTGCCGAGCAGGGCGACGCGGGAGCGCTCGGCGCCGTCGGACCACACCCGCAGCGTGGACGAGCCGCTGAGCAGGGCGAGCGGGTCCGCGCCGGTCATCTCCGTCATGGGGATCTCGGGCAGGCCCAGGCGTGCCGTGTGGACCACGGTGCCGGAGAGCGGCGTCGGCTCGGCCTCCGCGACGGCCGTGAGCAGCTCCGCCGCGGTGACGTCGGGCAGGGCGGCCGAGTCCGCGGACGCCAAGAGGGGCGTCGCGGCCATCGCCGCGGCGACGCCGACGGCGATCCCGCCGGGGACGGCCCACCGCGCGCGCGGTGACCTGAGGGCCCGGGTGACGGCGGACGTGCTCGCGGGAGTGCTCACCGGGCGAGCATGCCCCACCGACGCTGAGGAGATCCTGAGAAGGCCGGGCCGGGTGGGATGCTGGCGCGGTGCGGGTCCTCGTGGTCGACGACGAGCGCGGGCTGGTGCGCGCCCTCCAGCGGGGCCTGACCGCCGAGGGGTTCGCCGTCGACGTCGCCTACGACGGCCCGACCGGCCTGACCATGGCCACGGACACCGACTACGACGCCGTCGTGCTCGACGTCATGCTCCCCGGCCGCAACGGCTACGACGTGGTGACCTCCCTGCGCGAGCGGGGCGTCACCACGCCCGTCCTCATGCTCTCGGCGAAGGCCGGCGAGCATGACGTCGCGGACGGCCTCGACGTCGGCGCCGACGACTACCTCACCAAGCCGTTCTCGTTCGTGGTGCTCGTCGCACGACTCCGGGCCCTGCTGCGCCGGCCCGCGCAGGTGCGCCCGGCCCTGCTCGCCGTCGGCGACCTCGTGCTCGACCCCGCGGCGCGCACCGTGACCCAGGCGGGGCGGCCCGCGGACCTGACCACCCGCGAGCTCGCCCTGCTGGAGTACCTCATGCGCAACGCCGACCGGGTGGTCGGCAAGGTCGAGCTGCTCGACCACGTGTGGGACGGCACCGGCGAGGACGTCAACGTGGTGGAGGTCTACGTCGGGTACCTGCGCCGCAAGCTGGGACGGTCGGTGATCGCCACCGTGCGAGGCGCCGGGTACCGGGTCGTGGGGTAGCGGCGGGTGGCGGGCGGTGCGGGGGCCGGCGCCGGAGGGGTCGGGACGGCGCCGCGGG
>JBDIAU010000274.1:0-3841 GCA_039812565.1 Beutenbergiaceae bacterium | reverse complement strand
CCCCAGAAGGTGAAGAACATCGCGACCTCGTCGCCCATCGCGACGGCGCCGTTGGCGATGATGAACGCGGCGAGCACCTTGTCGAGGTCGCCGGAGAAGACGATGAACGTCTTCTTCTCCTTCATCCGCGCCGCCGGGCCGGAGACGCCGGCCGGCCCGCCCTTGCGGAACCGCGCGGCGAAGCCCGGGCCCTCGGGCGTGAGGCCGAGGAGCTGGTGGCCGTTCTTGGTCGCCCACGCCGGCGCGTCGAGCCGGAAGCCGGGGTCCGAGACGTGCGCGAGCACCTCGTCGCCCGGGGCGAGGTCCTCGAACGTCTTCTGGAGCTTCATGATCGGGCCGGGGCACGCCAGGCCCGTGCAGTCCAGGTCGACGAGGACACCCGTCGAGGCGACCGGGCCCGTGCTCGGCGCCGCGGACTCGGCGTACGAGATGACCGGCAGCGTCGAGTCGACCTCGCTCGGGGCGACGTCGTGGAAGGCGCGGAACGTGGTCATGCCGCCGGAGAGCGTCTTGACGTCGGCGAACCCGCGCTGGACGAGCGCGCGGTAGGCCAGGTAGGACCGGAAGCCGACGGCGCAGTACAGCCGGATCGGCACGTCCTTGTCCCACGTCTCGCACACCTGGCGCAGGTCCTTGAGCGGCACGTTCTCGGCGCCCGGGAGGTGCCACATCGCGAACTCGTCCGGCCCGCGGACGTCGATGATCCGCGCACCCTCCGTGGCCTCGGGGTAGTCCTTCGAGTACCAGAGCTTCAGGTCGCCGCGCAGCACGTTGGAGGCCATGAAGCCGGCCATGTTGACGGGGTCCTTCGCCGAGCCGAACGGCGGGGCGTAGGCGAGCTCGAGGTGCTCGAGGTCGTACACGGTGAGGCCGGCGCGGATCGCGGTGGCGAGGACGTCGAGGCGCTTGTCGACGCCGTCGAACCCGGCGATCTGGGCGCCGAGGATGGTCCCGTCCTCGGGCGAGAACAGCACCTTGACGTGCATCATCGCCGTGCCGGGGTAGTAGCCGGCGTGGCCGTGCGGGTGGGTCTGGACCTTGAGGTGCGGGATCCCCGCCGCGACGAGCTGCTTCTCCGAGGCGCCGGTGCCGCCGGCCACCATGTCGAAGACCTTGACGATGGACGTGCCCTGCGTCGAGGTGTACTCGGTGTCCCGGCCGCACATGTTCTCCGCGGCCACGCGCCCCTGCCGGTTCGCAGGGCCGGCGAGCGGGATGAGCCAGGTGTCGGGCAGGACGGTGTGCTCGACCTCGACGGCGTCTCCCGCGGCCCAGATGCTCGGGTCCGAGGTCCGCATGTGCGAGTCGACCGCGATGCCGCCGCGGGGTCCGAGCTCGAGCCCGGCCTCCCGCGCGAGAGCGACGCTGGGGCGCACCCCGGCGGCCAGGATCACCATGTCGGTCTCGATGAAGGTGTTGTTCTTGAGCTCCACCTGGGTGCGGCCGTCGGGCTTGGCGGTGAACGCGGCCGCGGCGGTGCCGAGGTGGAGCACGATTCCGTAGGAGCGGAGGTAGTTCTCCATCGCCGTGGTCATCTCACGGTCGAGCGGCGGCATGATCTGGTTCGCCATCTCCACGACCTCGACGGCGATGCCGCGCTCGTGCAGGTTCTCGGCCATCTCCAGGCCGATGTAGCCGGCCCCGATGACCACGGCGTGCCGGACGCCGCCCGTGCGGTCGGGGCCGCCGTCGCCGTCGACGAGGCGCTTGATGACGTCCATGTCCCCGATGCGGCGCAGGACGTGGATCGAGGGCAGGTCGATGCCGGGCAGGGGCGGGCGCACGGGGTCGGCGCCGGGGGCGAGGGCGAGCCTGTCGTACGGCTCGTCGTACTCCTCGCCGGTGCTCACGACCCGCGCCCGCACGGTCTTGGCGTCCCGGTCGATCGCGACCACCTCGACGCCGTTGCGCACGTCGATGTCGAGGGACTCGTGCAGGCTCTCGGGGGTCTGGAGGAGCAGGCGGCTGCGGTCCTTGATCGTCTCGCCGATGTGGTACGGCAGGCCGCAGTTCGCGAACGAGACGTGGTGCCCCCGCTCGAAGACCACGATCTCGGCGAACTCGTCGAGCCGCCGCGCCCTCGCGGCGATGGACATGCCGGCAGCGACCCCGCCGACGACGACGATCTTCATGGTGTCTCCTCACCTCGCGACCACTCCCGAGGCTAGGAGCCGGCCCGTCGCCGCGGGCAGGACCTCGGTCGCATACCCCCGGTGGTATAGGTCACCTTACCCCCCGGGGTATCCGAGCGCGCGGGGACGACGCCGCGGCTCAGTGGTGGCCGCGGGCGATGATCCGGATCATCTTGACGTTGATCGCCACGAACCTCAGCGCCTGGAACGCGAGGTTTGACCTGCGGCGCAGCGTCTTCTCGGTCGGCAGCGGCGCCGCGGCGATGGACTCGGAGACGGTGTCCACGTCAGGTCCCTCCTGGGGTGGTCGTGGGCTCACTCGGGGATGAGGAACCAGAAGGGCCGGGCCTTGGCCTTGTAGATGAACAGGTGGTGGAGGATCAGCTTCATCCAGTGCCCGGCGAGGCCGATCTCGCCCGAGGTCCCCCTGGCGTCCCGACCGCCCGTGCGTGGGTAGGCCTGGAGGTCGGGCACCACCGGGTACATCGTCATCGCGGCCGCCGAGCCGGTCCGCAGCCCCGTGCCTGCCGAGGCGATGCACGCCGCGCCCATGTGCGCCATGGACGCGCTGTGCGGGGCGGCGTCGTCGCCCTTCGTGATGAGGTCCGCGATCGTCTCGGCCGCGACGCGGCCCATGATCCCCGAGGGCATCCCCGTGCGCGGCGGCGCGGGGGTGATCACGGTGCCGCGCGGGCTCGTCCGGGGTCGGGAGATCGGGTGCGGCGGGGCGAACGCGATCCCGACGCCGAACACGTTCGGGTAGGCCGGGCTGCGGTAGGTCCGCGGCCAGTCCTGCGCCCGCCACTGCTCGTACGGCTTGGGGGCGTAGTCGGCGTCGACCTTGAGGAAGCCGTTCGGCGCGAAGAGCTCGGCCGTGATGTCCGTCCCCGCACGGTCGTAGGCCCGCAGGTCCGCACCGCGGAAGGGCGGCAGGAGCATCGCGAAGTCGAACGCGAGCTCGTGCTCGGAGCCGTCGAGCTGCTCGTACCGCACGAGCCCCGGCCGGACCTCCTGCACGTGCGCCTGGGTGATCGCCCGCACGCCGCGCTCCCGGAACAGCGACTCCGTCCAGGTCTTGCTCGACGTCGTGAAGCCCTGCTGGGTGAACGTCATGCCCCCGACGCCGAAGTCGCCCAGCTCGTACTCGTTGGTGAGGTAGACGACGTCGGCGAGCTCCCGGACCCCCTTCGCCCGGAGCTCGTGCTCGACGTTGAACGTGTACTCGAACGCGGCGCCCTCGCAGGTGCACATGCCGTGCCCGGTGCCGATGACGATCGTCTGCGGGACGCCCGCCCGGAGCTTCTCGACGACCTTGTCGAGCTCGGCCGCGGTGTGCTCGGCGTGCTCGGCGGTGCACACGGACAGGGAGTGCCCGCCGTCGGGGCCCAGGCCGGGGGTGGCGCCGAAGTTGAGGCGCGGGCCGGTGGCGTTGACGAGGTAGTCGTAGGTGAGGCGCTCCGTCTCCCCGGCGCGGGCCGGGTCCGTGTACCGGATCTCGACGGCGGGCCGCGGGTCCTCGTCCGTGCCCTCGGGGAACAGCGTCGTCGCCAGGGCCTGCCGGAAGTCGACGTTCGCCCGCCGGTAGATCGGCGCGAGCGGGAACACGACCTGGCGGACGGACATCTTCCCGACGCCGACCCAGATGTTCGACGGGATCCAGTTCCACCTCGCGTTCGGGGAGACGACCACCACCTCGTGCTCCCGGGGCA
>JBDIAU010000273.1:0-3846 GCA_039812565.1 Beutenbergiaceae bacterium | reverse complement strand
TCGCCGCGGAGACGATGACGCTGGTCACGGTCGCCGCGTCGTCGTCGTCCACGAGGATCTCGATGCGGACCTTCGGCACCAGGTCGACCGTGTACTCGGCCCCCCGGTAGACCTCGGTGTGGCCGCGCTGCCGGCCGTAGCCGCTCGCCTCGCTGACCGTCATGCCCCGCACCCCGGTGGACTCCAGGGCGGCCTTGACGTCGTCGAGCCGGTGGGGCTGGATGACCGCGGTCACGAGCTTCATGCGTTCACCTCCGAGGTGGGACGGCCGGCGTGCGCCGCCGAGCCGGAGGGCGGGGTGATCCGGCCCGTGCTGGCGAGGTGCTCGTACGCCGTCTCACCGTGGATCGCCAGGTCGACGCCGTTGATCTCGTCGTCGGCGGAGACCCGCAGGCCCATCGTCGCCTTGAGGATCAGGGCGATGATGAGGGTGAGGACGCCGCTGAAGACGATGGCGAAGAGGGCCACGACCACCTGGGTGAGGAGCTGCGTCACGCCGCCGCCGTAGAACAGGCCGTTGAGGGCGCCCTCCGGGTACCAGGTGCCGTTGACGTCGGGGCTGACGTTGGCGAAGAAGCCGATGAGCACGGTGCCGGTGAGGCCGCCGACGAGGTGGACGCCGACGACGTCGAGCGAGTCGTCGTAGCCGAGCTTGTACTTCAGGCCGACCGCCATGGCGCAGAGCGCACCGGCGATGAGGCCGATCGCGATCGCACCGTAGGTGTCGACAGCGGCGGCGGCGGGCGTGATGGCCACGAGGCCGGCGACCACGCCGGACGCGGCGCCGAGGCTCGTGGCGTGGCCGTCGCGGATCTTCTCCGTGGTGAGCCAGGCGAGCATCGCGACACAGGTGGCGACGAGCGTGTTGATCCAGGCGCGGCCGGCGGTGCCGTCGGCGGCGAACTCGGAGCCCGCGTTGAAGCCGAACCAGCCGAACCACAGGAGGCCGGCGCCGAGCATGACGAACGGCAGGTTGTGGGGCCGCATCGGCTCCTTGCCGAAGCCCTTGCGGATGCCGAGGATGATCGCGAGGACGAGGCCCGCGACACCGGCGTTGATGTGGACGACCGTCCCACCCGCGAAGTCGATCGGCGTCGACAGGCCCGACGTGATTCCGTCGGCGCCCAGCAGGCCGCCGCCCCACACCATGTGCGCCATCGGCACGTAGACGATCGTCGCCCAGATGCCGGCGAAGACGAGCCACGCCGAGAACTTCAGACGGTCGGCCACGGCACCGGAGATGAGGGCGACGGTGATGATCGCGAAGGTCGCCTGGAAGGCGATGGCGACGAGGGCCGGGACGCCCGCAGCGGCCATGAGGCTCTGGGCGTCGGTGATCGAGTTGGAGCCGAAGTACTCGAAGGGATTGCCGACGATGCCGCCGAGCATGCTCTCACCGAAGGCACCGGAGTACCCGTAGAGCAGCCAGATGAGACCGACCACGCCCATGGCGCTGAAGCTCATCATCATCATGTTCAGGACGCTCTTGCCCCGCACCATGCCGCCGTAGAAGAACGCCAGGCCGGGGGTCATCAGCAGCACGAGCGCGGACGCGGTGATTATCCACGCGGTGTTGCCGGTGTCCAGCGTGAATTCCATGCGGATCGCTATCTCCTCTCGCCGACCGGGCGGCCGGCCTGACCTAACGGTCGGGCCAGGGCGTTTCCGTGGGTGACGCCCGCGGTTACGGGGAGGTGACGGGTCGGGGCCGGAGGTGAACGTCGTGTTACCGGGCAGGCCGGAGCCCAGGAGTGCGGACCGCAGCGGGCCCGCAGACGGACGGTCTCAGGCGAGGATCGCGTCGACGAACGCCTCGGGGTCGAACGGCGCCAGGTCGTCCGGCCCCTCGCCGAGGCCGACGAGCTTGACCGGCACGCGGAGCTCGCGCTGGACGGAGACGACGATCCCACCCTTGGCGGTGCCGTCGAGCTTCGTCAGCACGATGCCCGTGACGTCGACGACGGACGAGAAGACCTGAGCCTGTCGCATGCCGTTCTGGCCGGTGGTCGCGTCGAGCACGAGGAGCACCTCGGCCACGGGGGCGCGCCGGGAGATCACCCGCTTGATCTTGCCGAGCTCGTCCATGAGGCCCGCCTTGTTCTGCAGGCGCCCCGCCGTGTCGACGACGACGACGTCCACGCCGGCGTCCTGACCCGCCCGCACGGCCTCGAACGCGACCGACGCCGGGTCGGCGCCCTCGCGCTCGGCCCGCACGACCGGAACGCCGACGCGCTCCCCCCAGGTCTGCAGCTGGTCGGCCGCGGCGGCGCGGAAGGTGTCGGCCGCACCGAGCAGGACGTCGTGGTCCTCGGCGACGAGCAGGCGGGCGAGCTTGCCGATCGTGGTCGTCTTGCCCGTGCCGTTGACCCCGACGACGAGGACGGTGGCGGGGTGCGGCTGCCCGTCGACGTCGACGGTCGGGGTCAGGCTCAGGGACCGGTCGAGGCCCGGGTCCACCTGGTCGAGCAGCAGCTCGCGCAGGATCGCCCGGACGGCGCCGGTGTCCCGGGAGCCGAGGACGCGGACGCGGGTGCGCAGGGCCTCCATGATCTCGCCGGTCGCGGCGACGCCGATGTCCGCGAGCAGGAGGGTCTCCTCGATCTCCTCCCAGTCCGCCTCGGTGAGGTGGTCGCGCGACAGGACGGCGAGCAGGCGCTGGCCGATCGCCCCGGAGCGTGACAGGCGTTCGCGGAGCCGGACGAGCCGCCCGGCGACGGTCTCGGGCCGCTCGAGGAGCATCGGCCCCGCGTCGACGACCTCGGCCGTGCCGAACTCCTCGACGTCGTGGTCGGGCAGCGGGACGTCGGCGAGCGTCGGCCGCCCACCCTCGCCTCCCCCGCCCGGTCCGCCGACCGCGGCGGGCCGGCCGCCGGCCGGCGCGGCGGGTCGGGAACCGCCTCGCTGCCGGCTGCGGCGCAGCGCGAGCAGGCTCGCCCCGACGACGACGAGCAGGACGATGCCGAGGATGACGAGGAGGAGCTCGGTTTCCACGGTCAGCAAGTCTGGCCTACGGCACGCGTCCGCGGCGATTCGGCGGGCGCCGCGTCCCGCCGTCGGCGAGCGGGCGTCGGTGCGTCGAGGTCAGCGCCGAGGCTCGGCGAGGGCCCGGGCGGGGGCGACGGCGTGCGGTGCGTCGATCGCCTCCGGCGGCGCCACGCGACGCCGCCGCACCCACTTGTCGAGCTCGACGACCACCGGGAGGACGAGCCCCAGGCCGAGGCAGGCGAGCCACTGCGGGCCGGTGAGGGACTGCGTGAGCAGGCCCTTCTGCAGGAAGGGCAGCTCGGTGGACAGCACGAGCAGGAGGATCGGGATCACCAGGACCTTGACCGCGGACAGCACCGGCGGCGTCAACCCGCTCGACGGGTCGCGGCGCATGACGAGACCGCTGAACACGGTCCCGAGGCCGATGACGACGTAGCACATGGTCATCGACGCGCTCGCCGTGTCCGTGAAGGTCGTGTCGGGGCCGACGACGAGCGGGACGAGCCCGGCGAGGAACAGGACGGTCCCGTACAGGAGCCAGCGGACCACCGCCACGCGGTTGGTGATCGGCACCTTCGGGTCACGGGGCGGGCGGCTCATGATGTCCGGGTCCCCGGCGTCGAGCGTGATGGCGACGACCGGGAAGACGGCGATGAAGAAGTTGAGGAACAGGACCATGAGCGGCGTCATCGCCACGCCGGAGTTGATGTCGAACGCCGTGGCCGCCAGGAACAGCATGACCAGCGAGAGGAGCTGGCTCATCTGGTACCGGATGTAGCCGACGATCTTGGCGTAGATCGTCCGGCCCAGCTCGACGGCGTGGACGAGGGTGCCGAAGTTGTCGTCCGTGAGGATCATCCG
>JBDIAU010000272.1:0-3856 GCA_039812565.1 Beutenbergiaceae bacterium | reverse complement strand
GACGCTCCGCGAGGTCGGCGCCACCCTGGCCGACCGTGACGCCGGGCTCGCGGTGACCGCCGTGGCGCTCGCCGCCTGGCATGCCCGCCACCCGCGCTGCCCGCGGTGCGGGGCCCCGACCGAGCCCGTCCACGCCGGCTGGGCGCGCCGGTGCACGGTCGACGCCACGATGCACCACCCCCGGACCGACCCGGCGGTCATCGTGGCGGTCACGGACGACGACGAGCGCCTCCTGCTGGCGCACGCCGCGCACTGGCCGCCGCGCCGGTTCTCGCTGGTCGCCGGGTACGTGGAGCCGGGGGAGTCGTTGGAGGCCGCCGCCCGGCGGGAGGTCGCCGAGGAGACCGGGCTCGTCGTCACCGACCTGCGCTACCAGGGTTCCCAGCCCTGGCCCTTCCCGGCCTCGCTCATGCTGGGCTTCCGCGCCCGCCTCGCGGGCGGCGCGCTGCGCCCGGACGGCGTCGAGGTCACGGAGGCGATGCTCGTCAGCCGCGCCGAGCTGGCCCGGCTCGTCGCCGACGGCGACGTCTTGCTCCCGATGCGCGCGTCGATCGCCCGCGCGCTGATCGAGGAGTGGGCGGGCGGGACGCTCCCCGGCCCGTGAGTCCGGCGATGTCGGAGGGGGCTGCGAGAATCCCCGGGATGTCCGCCCCGCCCGCCTCCCAGCCCCGCACCCCCGGCGTGCTGCCCTCCGTCGAGGAGCTGCTGGCCGCCCTGGACGACGACCAGCGCGCCGTCGCGACCGCCCTCACCGGTCCCGTCTGCGTCCTCGCCGGCGCCGGGACGGGCAAGACGCGCGCCGTCACCTACCGGATCGCCCACGGCGTGCGCACCGGCGCCTACTCGCCGACGGGCGTGCTCGCCGTGACGTTCACCGCGCGAGCAGCGGGGGAGATGCGCACCCGCCTGCGGGAGCTCGGCGTCGTCGGCGTGCAGGCGCGCACGTTCCACGCCGCCGCGCTGCGCCAGCTGTCCTACTTCTGGCCGCGCGTCGTCGGCGGGGGCCTGCCGCGGATCGTCGAGCACAAGGCCGCGCTCGTCGCCGAGGCGTCGGGGCGCCTCGGCCTGGACGTCGACCGGGTGGCCGTGCGGGACCTCGCGGCCGAGGTCGAGTGGGCGAAGGTCAGCCTCGTCACCGCGGAGGACTACGTCCGGGCCGCGAGCGCCGCCGGCCGCCCGGGGGCCGCCGGTCACGACCTCGCGACGGTCGCCCGCCTGCTCTCCGTCTACGAGGACGCGAAGACCGAGCGCGGCGTCATCGACTTCGAGGACGTCCTGCTGCTCACGGTCGGGGTCCTCGACGAGCGGCCCGAGGTGGCGGAGACGGTGCGCCGGCAGTACCGGCACTTCGTCGTCGACGAGTACCAGGACGTCTCGCCGCTGCAGCAGCGGCTCCTCGACCTGTGGCTCGGCGGCCGGCGCGAGCTGTGCGTGGTCGGGGACGCCTCGCAGACCATCTACTCGTTCACGGGCGCCAGCCCGCGCTACCTCGTCGAGTTCCCGCGCCGCTACCCCGAGGCGCAGGTGGTGCGGCTCGTCCGGGACTACCGCTCGACGCCCCAGGTGGTCGGTCTGGCCAACGCCGTGCTGGCGCGGGCCGGCGCCCACCGCTCGCGCGCCGCCGTCGAGCTGGTCGCGCAGCGGCCGCCCGGTCCCGCGGTGCGCTTCACCGCGTACGACGACGACGCCGCCGAGGCCCAGGGCGTCGCCGAGCAGATCGGCGCGTTGGTGAAGGCCGGGACGCGGGCGAGCGAGGTCGCCGTCCTGTACCGCACCAACGCGCAGTCGGAGGCGATCGAGCAGGCGCTCGCCCGAGCCGGTCTCGGCTACGTGGTCCGCGGCGGCGAGCGCTTCTTCTCCCGCAAGGAGGTCCGCGACGCCCTCGTGCTGCTCCGCGGCTCGTTGCGAGCCCCGACCGACCGGCCGATGCCCGAGCAGGTGCGCGACCTCCTCGCCGCCGCCGGGTGGAGCGCGGAGCCGCCCGCCGCGGGCGGCGCCACCCGGGAGCGGTGGGAGTCGTTGTCCTCCCTGGTGGGGCTCGCCGACGACCTGGCGGCGACGAACCCGGACGCCGACCTCGCGGCGCTCGTCGCGGAGCTCGACGAGCGGGCCGCGGCGCAGCACGCGCCGACCGTCGACGGCGTCGCCCTCGCATCGCTCCACGCCGCGAAGGGCCTGGAGTGGGACGCGGTCTTCCTCGTGGGGGTGTGCGAAGGGCTCCTGCCGATCACCCTGGCCGAGGGGGAGGAGGCCGTCGCCGAGGAGCGCCGGCTCCTCTACGTGGGCGTCACCCGCGCCCGCGAGCACCTCGCCCTCTCCTTCGCCCGCGCCCGGCACGCCGGCGGCCGGGCCTCCCGCAAGCCGTCCCGCTTCCTGGAGGGCATCTGGCCCGACGGCGGCTCCCGGCGTGGCCGCGACGCCCGGCACCGGGCCGCGCCACCGGTCGCCGCCGACGCGCTCGACCCGATGGATGCCGAGCTGTTCGAGCGGCTGCGCGCGTGGCGCGGGGCGATCGCCCAGGCCGACGCCCGGCCCGCGTACACGGTTCTGCACGACACGACGCTCGCCGCGATCGCCGTCGCCAAGCCTCGGGAGCTGCGCCAGCTGGCGCTCATCCGGGGGGTCGGGGCGGCGAAGCTCGAGCGCTACGGGGCCGAGGTGCTCGCCGTCGTGCGGGGGGAGACGCCGCCGCCACCGGCCGCTCGTGCGGGCTCGGACGCCCCCGCCTGAACCTCGATCCGATAATTCGATTGCGTCGCTTCGCGGGCGAGGCCTAGCCTCGTACCTGCCCCGTTCGACGGGTCTCGGCACACGGCCGGACCCCGACGTCTCTGCCCGAGGCGTCCCGCTCCGCGAGGAGGTGACCGCTCCGATGCTCAACGACCTCTCCATCGTCGTGGCCCTGAGCGGCCCCGGCCTGCGCGCGGCGCGGCTGCGGAACCGCTCCGCCTCGACCTCGGGCTCGTCCGTCTGACCCCTGCGGCGCCGATCGGCGCCCGGTCCGGACCGCGAGCCCCACGGGCTCGCCACCTCCAGGTTCTGCGTCTCGGCCGTGCGGCCGACGCACCTGGTGTCGCGGGTCCTTCCCCCAGGACGACGACATCAGGAGCACCACCCGTGTCCCCCCTCTCCCTCCTCGACGCCGGCGGCGAGCCGTCCTGGCGTCCGACCTTCGGCGCGGTCGACGTGACCGAGCCGTTCACCCCCTTCCCGTGCCAGGTGGCCGGCTCCGCCGACCTCTGGTTCGCCGAGCGGTCCGCCGACGTCGAGCGGGCGAAGGCCCTGTGCGGGCCCTGCCCGATCCGGCGGGCGTGCCTCGCGGGCGCGCTCGAGCGCGCCGAGCCGTGGGGCGTCTGGGGTGGCGAGGTCTTCGTGGACGGCGTCGTCGTCGCGCGCAAGCGTGGCCGGGGCCGTCCGCGCAAGTCCGAGGTCGGCGCGGTCGCGTAGCCGCCGGCCACCTGCCTTCCCACCCTGGGCCGGGCCCCCGCCCTCGGCGCTCCGCGGAGCGCCGGGCGTCGGGCCCGGCCCTCGTCGTGCCGTCACGTCGACGCCGGCGGGTCGTCGCGCGGAGGGTCGACGCCCGCGCAGCCGCAGTCCGCATGGACGGGCCACGGCGTGCGGCGCGGCACCGCGAGCAGCGCGTCCACCTGGAGGGTCGCGCCCCGGGTCGCCGGCGCCCGACCGTCGAGGTGCGCGAGGACCTGCCCCACGGCCAGGGCGGCCGCCAGCGGGCCGAGGCTCGACTCGACGCCGTCGGGGTACCTGCGTACGGTGCGGCTGCAGCGGGCACACGAGGAACTCGCGGCGAGCCACCCCGGCGCCACCACGGTCGGCGCCGTCGCGGCCAAGTGGGGGT
>JBDIAU010000271.1:0-3859 GCA_039812565.1 Beutenbergiaceae bacterium | reverse complement strand
CCGCGCGGCGCGACGGTCCGCACCGACGGCGGCGTCCGCGCGCACGCGGACCCACGGCACCCCGACCGGGGCGGAGCCGGGACCGCCGCCCGGCCCGACCCCTGCCCGCTCGTCGCCGACCCGGACGAGCAGGTCGCACCCGTCGACCCCCGGGCCGACGACGACGGCGCCCGCGGCCGCCGCCACCCGTCGCACCTGCGCCTCGAGGTACGCGTCGTCGCCCTCGACGGCGACGCGCACCGTCCCGTCCGTGCCGGCCATCCTCGCCCTCCCTCGTGCGCTCGGAGCGTCACGGTGGCAAGGACCGGCGCCGGCGCACACCTGCCGCGGCCGCACCTGTGGACGGCGCTACCCGGGTGGCGACCTGGGGACGAGTCGCCAGAGCCCTGCGCCAGGGCGTCCCCGGGCGGCCGGGGCTCTGGCTACGCTGGCACCGGCGACGTCGCCACCAGGGACGTCACCAGCCGAGACCCCGGAGGGAGGCCGTGCCGTGTCCCACGCGCACCGGGCCGCCGCGTTCTTCGACCTCGACCGCACGATCATCGCGACGCACTCGGCGACGGCGTTCACCGGGCCGCTCTTCCGCGGCGGGCTCATCACCCGCAAGGACGTCCTGCGCGCGTCGTACGCGCAGTTCGTCTTCCTGATCGGCGGCGCCGACCACCAGCAGTCCGAGCGCGTGCGGGTCTTCCTGTCCTCGCTCATCGCAGGGTGGGACGTCGCGCAGGTCGAGCAGATCGTCGCCGAGACGTTGCACGACCTGATCTCGCCGAGCGTGTACGAGGAGGCGCTGGACCTCATCGACGAGCACCACGCGGCGGGCCGCGACGTCGTGATCGTCTCCGCCTCGGGCGAGGCCCTCGTCCGCCCGATCGCCGAGATGGTCGGCGCCGACCACGTCATCGCGACGCGCCTCGAGATCGTCGACGGCAAGTACACCGGCGAGATCGAGCACTACGCGTACGGCGAGAACAAGGCGAGCTCGATGGCACGGCTCGCCGCCGCCCACGGCTACGACCTCTCCGGCAGCTACGCGTACTCCGACTCCGTCACGGACATCCCGATGCTCGAGTCCGTCGGGCACCCGGTCGCCGTCAACCCGGACAAGGCGCTGCGCCGGCACGCCCTGGAGCACGGCTGGACGGTCCGGGACTTCCACCACCCGATCCCGCTGCGCACGCGCGTGGACACGCCCGCGTCGCGCGTCGCCGTCGTCCTCCTCAGCGTCGCGGCGCTCGCCGTCGGCGCCTGGCTCCTCCTGCGCCGCCGCCCGCGCTGAGCGTCGCGCACGTCACGTCGCGGCGTCCCGGAAGGTCCCAGGCGCCGGACGACGCCGCCCGGGAGCATGGCCGTCGTGCTGACGATCGCGAACGGTCTCCAGGTCCAGGCCCAGGCCGCTGTCTCCAAGGTCGCGCTGGCGCGGCGGCCGAGCCGATTCTTCGTCTCCGCGATGCTCGCGGGCGCCTACGTCGGCATCGGCGTCCTGCTCATGCTCGCGACGGCCGGCCCGCTCCTGGCCGCCGGCTCGCCGTGGACGCCGCTCGTGCAGGGCATGGTCTTCGGGATCGCGCTCGTCCTGGTCATCTTCGCCGGCTCGGAGCTCGCGACGAGCGCGATGATGATCCTCACCCAGGGGGCCTTGCTGGGTCGGGTCCCCGTGCGCGACGCCGTCGCGACCCTCCTCCTCGCCCTCGGCGGCAACCTCGTCGGCGCGGTGACGCTCGCCGCACTCGTGAGCGGGGCGGGGACCATCTCACCGACCAACGGGGCGGGCACGATGCTCGCCTACCTCATCGAGCACAAGACGGTGGAGAGCAACGGCCAGCTGTTCTTCCGCGGCGTCCTGTGCAACGTCCTCGTCTGCCTGGCGATCTGGTCCGTCGGCCGGATGTCCCAGGAGATCGCCAAGATCGCCGTCGTCGCGTGGTGCCTCTTCGCGTTCGTGAGCATGGGCTTCGAGCACGTGATCGCCAACATGACGACGTTCAGCCTCGCGATCATGCAGGGCGTCGACGGCGCGACGATCGGGAGCATGGCCCGCAACCTCCTGTGGGTCGGCCTGGGCAACACGCTCGGCGGCGCGCTCTTCGTCGGCGCCGCCTACGTCTGGACGGCCAAGCCGACGCGGCGCCGGCACGCCTGGCACCTCACGCCCGGCGACGAGGACGCCGCGGCCCGCGAGACCGTTCGCGAGCGCGCCGAGCTCGAGGCGTCCGTCCGCCGCGACGAGGCGGAGGGGGTCGCTCCCGAGTCCGGGCGATAGGTTCTCCCGGAGGCCGTGCGTCGCGGCCCCAGCGGCCGACGGCCGCCACCCTGAGGAGGCTCGCGTGACGTCCCCGGCACCCGAGGAGCGCCCGACGGCGCCCGCCACCCCGGCCCCCGCACCACTCCCGCCGGCCCCCGCGCAGGCCTACACGCCCCCCGCCGCCGCCGCGAACCCGGGCCCAGCCCCGGTGCCCGCGGCGCTGGTCCCGGTGCCGCCTCGGTCGCGGATCGGCGCCCACGTGCTCAGCGTCCTGGTCGGCCTCGTCCTCACCCCGGTCGCGCTCGGCCTGCTCGCCTCCGGCGCGCAGGGCGTCGTCGGGGCCCTGGAGGAGGCCGGGCAGGCCGCGGTGCCGTCGATCGCGTCGGCGGCCGTCGGTGCGCTGCTGCTCGGCGTCGTCGCGGTCACGGCCGCCGGCTCGACGCTCGGGCCGATGATCGGCGGTGCCCTCTACGGGGTCGCGCCCGGCATCGGCTTCCTCGTCTCGCCCGAGACGATCACCGATCAGACGTCCACGGCGCTCGACCAGGTGGAACCGGTCACCGGCACGGGGCTCACCACCGGCGCCCTCATCCTCGGCAGCACGGGCTCGCTCGTGGTCCTCGGGCTGTCGCTCGTCCTGGTGGGCGTCGCGACGCACCTCGCCCGGCGCGCGGGCAAGCGCTCGGAGCGGGTCGAGGCGGCCCTGGTCGCCGCCTCCCAGCCGGACCCCACCCAGGCAGGCGGGGCGCCGATCGTCCCGCCCACCCCGCCGCACTCGCGCGTGGCGGCACACCTCGGCTCGGCGGCGCTCGGCCTGCTGGTGACCCCGGTGGGCCTCGCCCTGGTCGCGGCGGGAGCCGTCGACCTGGCGCTGGCCTACGCCGACGTCGAGCAGCCGGCCCCCGGCGCGCTGATCTGGCCGTGGGGCGTCGGGCTCGTCCTCGTCGCGCTCGTGGTCGTCTCGGCGGGCTGGTCGAGCCTCGGGCTCCTCGTCGGCGGCGCGGTCTTCGGCCTCCTGCCGGGCGCCCTCGGACTCGTGACGCCGGACTGGGCGGACCGCGGCATCGCACGCGTGATGACCTGGCTCGGGGACGCCGTCGACCCCGACGCCGGGGCCGGGCTGTACGCCCTGGTGACCACGGGCATCATCCTGGCGTGGGGCGCGATCGCGACCTTCGGGGCGATCGGTGCGCACGCCGCCCGCAAGGACGGCCGGCGTCGGGAGCGCGCGGAGCTCGCCGTCGCCCGGGGTGCGGCCGCGGCCCGCTGACGGCGGGCGGCGAGGTCGCGGGCGAGGAGACGGGCGGGACGCGCCGGACGGCGCGCCGCCGGCGCGCGCCCGCGCGGCGCGTCACCCGAGGGCCCGTCCGGGCCCGTGGGTAGTTTCGAGGAGACACACCGATCCACCGGAGGCCCCCTCGTGACCGATCCCCAGGGTGGCGTGCCCACCGGCACCGCCCCCACCGCCCCTGCTCCTGGCGGTACGGACGCCACCGTGACCCTGCCGACCGCCGCAGGCCCCGCCCACCGAGCCGCACGCCCGATCCCCGGCGTGACGCCCGCGCCCGCGCCGGCCGAGCCGGAGCCCGCACCCGAGCCTGCCGCCGAGGGTGC
>JBDIAU010000270.1:0-3868 GCA_039812565.1 Beutenbergiaceae bacterium | reverse complement strand
CGAGCGACACCTCCCGCGAGGGCTCGTACACCAGCGAGACCGAGGTCCTCAACAACGCCGTCAACAAGGTCACCGAGCAGACCGCCGTCGGCCCCGGGGGCGTCAGCCGCCAGTCCGTCTCCGTGGTCATCGACTCGCAGGCCGGGGCGGGCGTGAGCATGACCGACCTCGAGCAGATGGTCATCGCGGCGGCCGGCATCGACGCCTCGCGCGGCGACCAGGTGGCGGTCTCCCGGATGGCGTTCGACACCTCCGCGGCCGACCGCGCCGCCGCGGCGATCACCGCCGCCGAGGACCAGGCCGCCGCCGCCCGGACCTCCGAGCTGATCAAGCAGGGCATCATGGCCGGCGTCGCGCTCGCCGTGCTCGTCGTCGTCCTGCTCGTCGCCAGGTCCGTCCGCAAGGGCCGCCGGGAGTCCGTCGACCTCGGCGAGCTCGAGCTGAGCGCCGCCTTCGGCGGCGAGCCGCAGGGCCTCGCCCTCGGCGCGGCCGGCCAGGTCCCCGCGCTGCCGGACCGGCAGTCGCAGGCGGCGATCACCGCCGGCGGGGCGGCGGCCGAGTCCGCCCGCGCCGAGGTGGCCGCGCTCGCGGCCGAGGACCCCGCCGTCGTCGCCGCGCGGCTGCGTGACTGGCTGGCGGTCCGCCGGTGACCGAGCAGCACCCGATGTCGGGACCCCAGAAGGCGGCGATCGTGCTGCTGCAGCTGGGCCAGGAGCGCGCCGCTCGCGTCCTCGCGCAGCTCGGCGAGTCCGAGGTGGAGTCCCTCACCGCGGAGATCGCCCGCATCGACGAGATCCCCCGGGACGCGGCGGACGCCGTCGTCCGCGAGTTCCACGCCGAGCTCGTCGGGGACCGCCCCACCACCGGCCGTGGCGGCGTCGCGTACGCCCACCGCCTGCTCGAGGTCTCGTTCGGCGCCGAGCGCGCCGCGGGCGTCATGGACCGGCTCCACACCGTGCTCGCCGGCCAGCCGTTCGAGTTCCTCCAGAACGCCGACCCGCGCCAGATCCGCTCGCTGCTCGCGGCCGAGCACCCGCAGACCGTCGCCCTCGTCCTGGCGCACCTGCGGCCGGAGCGGGCCTCGGCCGTGCTCGGCGGGCTGCCCGCCGACGTGCGGGCCGACGTCGCCCACCGGATCGCGCTCATGGAGCGCGCGTCGCCCGAGATGGTGACGCTCGTCGCCGACAACCTGGCGAAGAAGGCGACCGCGCTCATCGGCCCCGGCGAGCTCACCGCCGTCGGCGGCCTGCAGCCGCTCGTGCAGATCCTGAACCGGACCGACCCCGGCACGGAGAAGGAGATCCTCGACGGGATCAAGGCCCGGGACACGGAGCTGGCGGCGGAGGTCCGCAGCCTGCTCTTCACGTTCGAGGACATCGTCTCGCTCGACGACAAGGCCGTGCAGCTGGTCCTGCGCCAGACGGACATGCGCACCCTCGGCATCGCGCTCAAGGGCTCGCCGCCGGCGGTCGCCGAGAAGGCGCGCGCCAACCTCTCCGAGCGGGCCCGGGAGAACCTCGGCGAGGAGATGGAGCTCGCCGGCCGGGTCCGGGTCTCCGAGGTCCAGGAGGCCCGCGGCTCGATCGTCTCGATCATCCGCACGCTCGAGGAGGCCGGGCAGATCGTCATCCGGCGGGAGGGGGACGAGGACTTTGTCAGCTGAGGCGTTCGTCCCGCCGCCCCTCGTCCGGGCGGTCCCCGGCGTCGGGCGTGCCGCCGGGTACGCCGACGGCTACGCCGCCGGGTGGGCCGCCGGCAGCCGGGCGGCGGCCCGGGCCGCCGCCATCGAGCAGATGCGCGCCGCCGAGGAGGAGGTCACGCGGATCAAGCGCCGGGCGGCCACCGTCCACTCCGCCGTCGCCCTGCTCATGACCGCCGCGGAGGCGGCGCGGGCCCGGGCCGTCCCGGTGGTCGACGAGTGCCGCGAGGAGATGACGCGCGCCGCCCTCGAGCTCGCCGAGGCCGTCCTCGGCTCGGAGCTCACGGCCGGCGAGGCCTCCGCGCGCGCCGCCGTCGCCCGGGCGCTCGCGGTTCCCGACGACGTGGAGGTCGTGCGGATCCGGCTGCACCCCGAGGACGTCCGGCTGCTCCAGGACGGGCTTACCGAGGGGGTCGCCGCGATCGCGGTGCCCGACGGCGTCACCCTGGTCCCGGACCCGAGCCTCGCCCGCGGCGACGCCGTCAGCGAGCTGCCCGACGGCTACCTCGACGCCCGCCTCTCCTCGGCGCTCGAGCGCGCCCGACGTGCCCTGGGGGTGGCATGAGCGTCCTGACCCCCGAGCGCTGGGCCGACGTCCTCGCGGCCGTCGCGCCCCAGCGGATCGGCCGCGTGCGGGCCGTCACGGGCCTCTCGATCGCCGTCTCCGGGCTGCCGTGCGCGGTGGGTGACCTCGTGGAGGTCGAGGTCCCCGACGGCGCCGTCGCCGCCGAGGTGGTGGCGCTGGACGGGCCGACGGCGCGGTGCATGCCGCTCGGCGGGACCGGCGGCCTGCGGGTCGGGGCGACGGTCCGCTCGACCGGCGGGCCGTTGACCGTGCGGGTCGGGGCGGGCCTGCTCGGCCGGGTCCTCGACGGGCTGGGCCGGCCGGTGGACGGCAAGGGTCCGCTGACCGGCGGCCAGGTCGTCCCCGTGGCCGGTCGCGCGCCGTCGGCCCTGGACCGGGCGCGCGTGGACCGTCCCCTGGACCTGGGCGTCCGGGTCCTCGACACGCTGGTGACGGTCGGGCGTGGTCAGCGCATCGGCCTGTTCGCCGGCTCGGGGGTCGGCAAGTCCTCCCTGCTGTCGATGGTGGCCCGGGGCACCGACGCGGAGGTGTCCGTGATCGCCCTGGTCGGCGAGCGCGGCCGGGAGGTCCGCGAGTTCCTCGAGGACGACCTCGGCCCGGCCGGGCTGGCCCGCAGCGTCGTCGTCGTGGCCACGTCCGACGAGCCGCCGGTGGTGCGCCTGCGCGCGGCGTTCACGGCCACCCGGATCGCCGAGCACTTCCGGGACCTGGGCGCGCACGCGGTGCTGATGATGGACTCGATCACCCGGGCCGCCATGGCGCAGCGGGAGATCGGCCTGTCCGTCGGCGAGCCGCCGGCCACGCGGGGCTACCCGCCCTCGACCTTCGCGATGCTCGCCCAGCTCCTCGAGCGCGCGGGCACGGGCCCGGTGGGGTCCGTGACCGGCATCTACACGGTGCTCGTCGACGGCGACGACCACAACGAGCCGATCGCCGACGCGGCCCGCTCGATCCTCGACGGGCACGTCGTGCTCGACCGGCGCCTGGCCGTCGTGGGGCACTACCCGAGCGTCGACGCCGTCGGGTCCGTCTCCCGGGTGGCGGGGCGCGTCACCTCGGCCGAGCAGCGCCGCCTCGCGACCTCGCTGCGCGCCGTGCTCGCGGCTCGCCGGCAGGCCCAGGACCTGCTCGACGTCGGCGCCTACGTGCCGGGCTCCAACCCGCGGGTGGACGCGGCCGTCGCCCACGCGGACCGCATCGACGCGTTCCTGCGCCAGCGCATCGACGAGCCCGCGCCGGCGCAGCAGTCGTGGGCGGCGCTCGCCGCCCTCGTAGAGACCCTGGGGGTGACGGCGTGAGCATCTTCCGGCTGGCCGGGCTCCAGCGCCTGCGCAAGGCCCAGGAGGACGAGGCGGCCGCCGAGCTGGCGCGGAGCACCGCGGCGCGTCGCCGCGAGCAGGAGAAGGCGGCCCGGGCCCTCGACGGCCTCGCGGGCTCCGAGCTGTCCGACGAGACGGTGCTGGCGTGGCGCGCGTCGGTGGCCGCCCGCGCCGCCCACAGCGCGGCGCTCGTGCTCGCGGAGGCCGGTGCGCAGGTGGCCGCCGCGCAGGAGCGGCAGGCGTCCGCCGCCTGGTCCGCCGCCC
>JBDIAU010000269.1:0-3871 GCA_039812565.1 Beutenbergiaceae bacterium | reverse complement strand
GAGCCCGCCCCGGCGCCGGCCCCGCGCCGCCGCTCCGAGGACCCGAACGTGCTCCTCGGCGTCGCGGCCTCCCCCGGCCTGGGCATCGGCACGGTCATGCAGGTCAAGCACGAGGACATCGAGGTCCGCGAGGACGCGACCGACCGTCACAAGGAGCGCCGCCTCCTCAACGACGCGATCGACCGCGCCATGGTCCAGCTCGAGACCCTCGAGAACCGCCTCAAGGCCGACGCCGACGAGGACAAGGCCGCGATCTTCGCGGCGCACCGCGAGATCCTGCGCGACCCCGAGCTGATGGACCGCGCGCAGAGCGGCATCGACAAGGGCAAGACGGCGGCGTTCGCGTGGCGCAAGGCCTACCAGAGCTACGCCGAGAAGCTCGCCGGCCTCAAGAACGAGATCCTCGCCGGCCGCGCCGTCGACGTCCGCGACGTCGGCCAGCGCGTCCTCGAGGAGGTCACCGGCCAGCGCCGCGAGAAGGCCGAGATCCCGGCGGGCACGATCCTCATCGCCGAAGACCTCACGCCGTCGGACACCGCGTCCCTCGACCGCACCAAGGTGGTCGGCTTCTGCACCACCGGCGGCGGCGCGTCGTCCCACGTCGCGATCCTCGCCCGCTCGCTCGACATCCCGGCCGTGGCCGGCATCGAGCCCCGGGCGCTCGACGTCCCGGACGGCACGCTCGTCATCCTCGACGGCGCCAAGGGCACCCTGCGCCAGAACGTCACCGAGGAGGAGGTCGCGCGGATCAAGCGGCGGCAGGCCAAGCACGCCGAGCGTCGCGCGGTCGAGCTCGCCCACAAGGACGAGCCCGCCGTCACCACCGACGGTCACCACGTCGAGGTCGTCGCCAACATCGGCGGGCTCGAGGACGCCCAGGAGGCCATGACCAAGGGCGCCGAGGGCGTCGGCCTGCTGCGCTCCGAGTTCGTCTTCCTCGGCCGCCGCAACGCGCCGACCGAGGACGACCAGGCACAGGTGTACGGCGACATCGCCAAGGCGCTGCGCCCCGGCCAGCCGCTGGTCATCCGGACGCTCGACGTCGGCGGCGACAAGCCGCTGCCCTACCTGCCGATCGCCCCCGAGGAGAACCCGTTCCTCGGAGAGCGCGGCATCCGCGTGGGCCTCGACCGGCCGGAGATCCTCCGCACGCAGGTGCGGGCGATCCTGCGGGCCGCCGACGCCGGCGCCAAGATGCAGGTGATGTTCCCGATGATCGCGACCATCGAGGACTTCCGGCAGGCCAAGGAGATCTTCGAGCAGGAGCGGGAGCGCCTCGGCGCCGCCCCGGTGCCGCTGGGGATCATGGTCGAGGTGCCGTCGGTGGCCGTCATGGCGCCGCAGTTCGCCGCCGAGGTGGACTTCTTCTCCGTCGGCACGAACGACCTCACCCAGTACACCCTCGCGATGGACCGGGGACACCCGAAGCTCGCGCCGCAGGTCGACGGGCTCAACCCGGCCGTCCTCGGGCTCATCGCCCAGGCCGTGAAGGCGGCGCACGCCGCCTCCCGGTGGGTGGGCGTCTGCGGCGGCATCGCCTCCGACCCGCAGGCGGTCCCGCTCCTCGTCGGCCTCGGCGTCGACGAGCTCAGCGTGAGCATCCCGGCGATCCCGGCCGTCAAGGCGGCCATCCGATCGCTCTCCCTGTCCGAGTGCCAGGCGCTCGCCGCCCGTGCCCTCACCCAGAGCTCCGCCGCCGACGTCCGGGCGCTCGTGCCGGCCGACGACGACGACGAGGCCTGAGCTCCGGCTCGCGAAAGAAGGACTGATGACCACCACCACGGCCGGCGCACCGGCCAAGAAGCAGTCGCTGGGCAACCGGATCTTCGGTCAGGCCCAGAAGCTGGGCAAGTCGCTCATGCTGCCCGTGTCCGTGCTCCCCGTCGCCGGCATCCTGCTCGGCGTCGGCGGCGCGTTCCTCGGCGGCTACAACCAGGGCGCCATCGACCAGGGCTACTGCACCGTCCACAACGTCTCCACCGTCATCGACGGCACCGTCTACACGGCCACCGAGACCTTCGAGGGCGACCCGGGGGCGTGTACGCCCGCGCCGCTCACCGAGGAGCAGAAAGCCGCCGGGCAGCCCACTCCGGACGTCACCGGCAACCCGGTCGAGGCGGGCCTCATCGCCCAGCCGCTGTACACCTTCCTGCGGATCCTGCAGTCCTCGGGTGACCCGATCTTCGCCGCCCTGGGCCTGATCTTCGCCATCGGCGTCGCGCTCGGCATCGCCAAGAACGACGGCGTCGCCGCCCTGGCCTCCACGGTCGGCTTCCTCGTGATGACGGCGACGCTCGGCGTCGTCGCCAACGCCCGCGGCATCCCGACCAAGGCCGTGCTCGGCCTGCAGACCCTCGATACCGGCGTGTTCGGCGGCATCATCGTCGGCATCATCGCGGGCTGGTTGTTCAACAAGTACTACCGGATATCCCTGCCGCAGTACCTCGGGTTCTTCGCCGGCAAGCGGTTCGTCCCGATCGTCACGGCGTTCGCCTCGATCGCCCTCGGCATCGCCCTCGGCTTCATCTGGCCGCCGATCGGCACCTTCATCGAGACCACCGCGAACAGCACGATCTCCCAGAACGCCCCGATCGCGGTGTTCATCTACGGCCTCGTCGAGCGCGCCCTGCTGCCGTTCGGTCTCCACCACATCTGGAACGCGCCGTTCTTCTTCCAGGTGAACGTGGGCGGCTGGGACGACTGCAACGGCATCCTCACCTGCTTCTTCCGCGGTCACCCCGAGTCCGGCATCTTCGGCGGCGGCTTCCTCGTCAAGATGTTCGGCCTCTGCGGCGCGGCCCTCGCCATCTGGCGCACCGCCAAGCCCGAGAACCGCGCCCGCGTCGGCTCGATCATGATGGCCGCCGCGCTCACCACCTTCCTCACCGGCATCACCGAGCCGCTCGAGTTCTCCTTCCTGTTCGTCGCCCCGCTCCTGTACGTCGTCCACGCCTTCATGTACGGCTCGGCGTTCACGGTGATGTACCTGCTGGGTGGCCGGCTCGGGTACACGTTCTCCCAGGGAGGCATCGACTACGGGTTGTTCTACGCCAACGGCATCAAGCCATGGCTGGTGCTCGTGGTCGGGCCGATCTACTTCGCGCTCTACTTCCTCGTCTTCTACGGCCTCATCCGGGCGTTCAAGATGAAGACGCCCGGCCGCGAGGACGAGCCGGAGGTCAGCCGCGAGGACGCGATCGAGGACGTGGCGCACCGCTTCGCCCAGCAGCTCGTGCTCGCCTTCGGCGGCAAGAGCAACATCAAGGACCTCGACGCCTGCATCACCCGGCTGCGCGTCGGCGTCAACGACATCAGCAAGGCGGACCAGAACAAGCTCAAGGCGCTCGGCGCCGCGGGCGTCCTGACCGTCGGCGACAACCTGCAGGCGATCTTCGGCACGAGGTCGGAGAACCTCAAGACCGACATGGAGGAGTACCTCAAGATCGCCGGCCCCGAGGCGGAGCTCAGCGAGGAGGACGTCGCCGACGTCACCTACCACGCCCCCGCCGTCGAGGCCAAGCTCCGCGACCCGCTCGCGGCGGAGAAGGCCAAGGCCTACATCGCCGCGCTCGGTGGGCCGGCGAACATCCGCAAGGTCGAGGCTGCCGCCGAGACCCGCCTGCGGGTCGTGCTCAAGGACACCAGCGCCCTCGACAAGGCAGCACTGGCGTCCAACGGCATCGCCGGCACGCTCGACGTCGGCGACGGGGTGGTCCACCTCATCGCCGGCCTCAACGCGGACCAGTACGCCGCCGAGATGCGCGGCCAGCTGGCGGCCGTCCCCGCCTGACGCAGCTCCGCACCACCCGGGAGCCCGGGGCGCCGCAGGCGCCCCGGGCTCCTCCCATGTCGGCTCCCCCTCCGCCCCCCG
>JBDIAU010000268.1:0-3875 GCA_039812565.1 Beutenbergiaceae bacterium | reverse complement strand
GCGCGCGCCCGCTCGTCGACGGACATCGCGAGCAGGTCCTCGCCGTCGAGGAGGACCTCGCCCGACGTGACCTGGTACTTCGGGTGCCCGGCGATCGAGTAGGCGAGCGTGGACTTGCCCGAGCCGTTCGGACCCATGATCGCGTGGGTCTCGCCGCTGCGGACGGTGAGGTCGACGCCGCGCAGGATCGGCTTGGTGCCGTCGGCGGTCTCGACGCTGACGTGCAGGTCGCGGATCTCCAGGGTGGACATGCGAGGCTCAGTTCCTTCCGAGGGGGGCGTCGACGTCGACGAGCACGGCGTCGCCGTCGACCGTCACGGGGTACACGGAGATGGGGCGGGTGGCCGGCAGGCCGAGCGCGGCACCGGTGCGCAGGTCGAAGCGCGAGCCGTGGAGCCAGCACTCGACGGTGCAGTCCTCGACCTCGCCGTCGGACAGGGAGACCTGGCCGTGGGTGCAGACGTCGGAGACCGCGTGGAAGTCGCCGTCCTCGGTGTGGACGAGCGCGACCTCGACGAGCGTGCCGTCAGCGGCGTCGAGGTCCACCCGCAGCGCGGTGCCCGGCTCGACGTCCGCGACGCTGCAGACCACCTGGGCGGTCACGGGGCCTCCCCCGCGGTGGCCTCGAGCTCGTCCTCGATCTCGCGCATCAGGCGCTCCTCGATGCTCGGGACACCGATCTGGCCGATGAGCTGCGCGAAGAAGCCCCGGACCACGAGCCGACGTGCCACGTCCTCCGGGATCCCGCGGGAGCGCAGGTAGAAGAGCTGCTCGTCGTCGAACCGGCCGGTGGCGCTGGCGTGGCCCGCGCCCTCGATCTCCCCGGTCTCGATCTCGAGGTTCGGCACGGAGTCGGCGCGCGCGCCGTCGGTGAGCACGAGGTTGCGGTTGAGCTCGTAGGTGTCGGTGCCGGTGGCCTCGTGCCGGATGAGCACGTCGCCGACCCAGACCGTGTGCGCACCCTCGCCCTGCAGGGCGCCCTTGTACGTCACGCGGGAGCGGCAGTCGGGCACCGCGTGGTCGATGAACAGGCGGTGCTCCTGGTGCTGCCCGGCGTCCGCGTAGTAGAGGCCGAGCATCTCCACGCTCGCGCCGGGCGCGCGGAACGTCGCCTCGGGCGTCACGCGGACGACGTCGCCGCCGAGGGTCACGACGATGTGCTTGAGCGTGGCGTCCCGGCCGACGACGGCGCGGTGGTCGGCCGCGTGCACGGCGCCGGCGTCCCAGTCGTGGACCGAGAGCACGGTGAGGTGGGCAGCGTCCCCGACGACGATCTCCACGGTCTGGGCGAGCTCGGCCGGCCCCGTGTGGTCGAGGACGACGATCCCCTCGCTGAGCTCGTCCGCCTCGATGAGCACGTGCGTGGCGGACGGACCGCCCGCGCGGCCCCGGACGGTCACCGTGGTCTCGGACGTGGCGGTGACGCCGCGCGGGATCGTGACGACGAGCGCCTCCGCGAAGCTCGACCACGCGGCGACCGAGGTGCGGTCGCCCGGCACGCCGGCCCTGCCGAGGCGCGCGTCCTCGCGGCCGACGCGTTCGACCCGCACGCCGTCGGCAGCCACGACGTCGAGGTCCGGCGCCGGGCCCGTGAGGAGGCCCGAGAAGAGGCCCTGCAGGCGTGCGACCGGGGAGAACCGCCAGTCCTCCTCGCGTCCCGTCGGCGGCGGGAAGTCGGCGAGCGCGAAGGACGTGCCGCGGTCGGCACGGGACGACTGGGGGCGACCCCCGCGGCCGTGCGTGTGAGCCCGGTCCGCGACGGCGCGGCTGTGGTCGGTCGACAGGGTGGTCGAGGCCTCGGGGGGCTCGGTCGCAGTCCCGGGAGACAGGGTGGGCATCAGCCGACGGCCCCTTCCATCTGGAGTTCGATCAACTTGTTGAGCTCGAGGGCGTACTCCATGGGCAGCTCGCGCGCGATGGGCTCGATGAACCCGCGCACGATCATCGCCATGGCCTCGGTCTCGGGCATCCCGCGGGACATGAGGTAGAAGAGCTGCTCCTCGCTCACCTTCGAGACGGTGGCCTCGTGTCCCATCTCGACGTCGTCCTCCCGCACGTCGACGTACGGGTACGTGTCGGAGCGGGAGATCTGGTCCACGAGGAGCGCGTCGCAGAGCACGTTCGACTTGGAGTGCTCGGCACCGTCGAGCACCTGGACGAGGCCGCGGTAGGAGGCGCGGCCGCCGCCGCGGGCCACGGACTTGGAGACGATGGACGACGACGTCCGCGGCGCCAGGTGGACCATCTTCGACCCGGTGTCCTGGTGCTGGCCCTCGCCGGCGAAGGCGATGGACAGGGTCTCGCCGCGAGCGTGCTCGCCCATGAGGTAGACGGCGGGGTACTTCATCGTCACCTTGGAGCCGATGTTGCCGTCGATCCACTCCATCGTGGCGCCCTGCGCGGCGGTGGCCCGCTTGGTCACGAGGTTGTAGACGTTGTTGGACCAGTTCTGGATGGTCGTGTACCGGACGCGAGCGTCCTTCTTCACGATGATCTCGACGACGGCGGAGTGCAGAGAGTCCGTGGAGTAGATGGGGGCGGTGCAGCCCTCCACGTAGTGCACGTAGGAGCCCTCGTCCGCGATGATGAGCGTCCGCTCGAACTGGCCCATGTTCTCGGTGTTGATGCGGAAGTAGGCCTGCAGGGGGATGTCCACGTGCACGCCCGGCGGGACGTACACGAACGACCCGCCCGACCACACCGCGGTGTTGAGCGAGGCGAACTTGTTGTCCCCCGGCGGGATCACGGAGCCGAAGTACTCCTCGAAGATCTCCGGGTGCTCGCGCAGGCCGGTGTCGGTGTCGAGGAAGAGCACGCCCTGGGCCTCGAGGTCCTCACGGATCTGGTGGTAGACCACCTCGGACTCGTACTGCGCGGCCACGCCGGCCACGAGGCGCTGCTTCTCCGCCTCGGGGATGCCGAGGCGGTCGTAGGTGCGCTTGATGTCCTCGGGAAGCTCTTCCCAGCTCGCGGCCTGCTTCTCCGTGGACCGGACGAAGTACTTGATCGAGTCGAAGTCGATCCCCGAGAGGTCGGCGCCCCAGGTCGGCATCGGCTTCTTCTCGAACAGGCGCAGCGCCTTGAGGCGGGTGCGCAGCATCCACTCCGGCTCGTTCTTGAGCGCGGAGATGTTGCGCACCACGCCCTCGTCGAGACCGCGGTGGGCGCTCATGCCGGCGATGTCGGTGTCGTGCCAGCCGTAGGAGTACGAGCCGATCGAGGCGATCGTCTCCTCCTGGCTCATGGGCGCCGCCGCCTGGGCGTCCGCGCCCAGCTGCTGGGTGGGTGTGGTCATCTCGGTCCTTCCACGGGGGTCGGGCTGGTCGAGGCCGGCGCGAGGCCGGTGGGGACGTGCGTGGTGCAGGCGTGGCCGCCGCCCGCGAGGGTGGCGAGCCGTTGGACGTGCACACCGAGCAGCCGGGAGAAGGCCTGGGCCTCGGCCTCGCACAGCTGCGGGAAGGTCGCCGCGACGTGCCCGACGGGGCAGTGGCCCTGGCACAGCTGCAGCGCCTTCATGCCGGGGACGGGGCGGATGGTCGCCTCGTAGCCGTCCGCGGCGAGGGCGGCGGCGAGCGCCTCGGCCCGGTCGGCGGCCGCCGGGCCGGCGGCGGCGACGGCGTCCGCGTAGCGGTGCTCGAGGCCCCCCGAGCGCTCGGCGGCGAAGGAGCGCAGGGCGTCCTCGCCGGCCAGGCGGGCGAGGAAGGCGAGGGCGTCGACGGCGAGCTCGGCGTCGGAGGACGGCAGCTCGTCGTGGGCGCGGTGCGTGACGACGAACCGCCGAGCAGGCCGGCCGCGGCCGCGGCGGCCGGGGCGGGCGTCGTCGCGGGCCTCGACGTGGCCGTCGGTCTCGAGCGCCGCGAGGTGCCGTCGCACGG
>JBDIAU010000267.1:0-3879 GCA_039812565.1 Beutenbergiaceae bacterium | reverse complement strand
GACGGAGACCGCGGTCGCTTCGGCGGCGGCAAGGTAGTCGGTGAGGGTGTTCCACCCGGTGACGGCGTCGAGGGCGGCCAGGACGCGGGCGAAGTCCGCCATCCGCGGGTGCTCGGTCAGGCCGACGCCGGGCAGGGCGGCGAGGACTCGGGCGAGCAGGTCCATGACGGCGCCGAGGGTGGCAGGCCAGATCCGGTCGAACGTGGCGAGGACGGTGCGGTCGGTGCGGCGGCGGTCCTTGGTGATGGGGTCGAGCTCGATCGTGAGCATGCGGTCGGCGACGTCGCCTTGCAGGGAGCCGGGGTCGATCGAGGTGAGGGCCAGGACGCGGCGGAACGCCAGGACAGAGACGTCGTTGTCGGAGTACAGGGCGCGGCGCACGATGCCGTCCCCGGTGACGGCCTTGCACAGGGCGTCTTGCAGCCAGGGGGGCAGGGTGGAGACGTTGTCCAGTCCGACGGCCCAGGAGTGCGCCGCGGTGACGGCCCATGCGGCGGCGTCGGTCGGTGGGGTGCGCACCGGGGCGGTGGACGGGTCGAGCAGGGATAGCAGCAGGCGTAGGGCGGTGGTCTTGGCGGTGCCCTGCTGGCCGAGCAGGGCCAGGATCGGGTGCGGGATCCCGGGCAGGTACGCCGCGAGGAGCCAGCCGACGAGCAGGTGGAAGCGGTCGTCGTCGACGTTGAGCAGGTCCCGGAACGGCTGCAGCGTCCCGCCGCGGACGGGCTCGGGCAGCGGCGCGGACAGTGCGGTGCGGCGGAAGACCACCGGCGGGCGGGATGTGAGGTCCCACCCGGAGGCGGTGACGCGGATCGCCGACGCCGTCGGGGCGGCGCGGTCCACGTACAGGGCGCCGTCGTGGGCGGCGACCCGCAGGTCGACCGGAACAGGGTCGGCCCGCAGGGCGTCGCCCTCGACGACGTTGAGCATGTCCGCCAGGGCTACTGCCGTCGCGGCGCGGCCGCGCTGGTCGAAGTACGCCGCGGCGAGCTGCTGACGCAACCCGTCCCGGGAACCGCGCAACGGGATCGCGATCCCCGGGTTCGACCGGGCAACGGCATAGGTCTGGGCGTCCGTGCCACGGATCACGGTGTACTGCGACCGGGCCAGCGCGACGAGCTCCGTGGACAGGGACGGTGACCGCTGGCCATCCCGTGGGGCAAAGCCTGCGTCAGGCCCGACGGCGTCGACCGCTTCGGTGGACGTCGGGTCATCGTCCACGACGCGACCTCCGCCAACCCTGAGCAGCCGTGGTTCTCCCAGGGCCGGCGCCGAGTGGACGAGCCTGCGACGGCGGCGGCCACTCGGGCCTGCGACCCGGCGCCGGCGGTCCGACCCGGAACCCACCGCCGAGTCCGCTGACCTCAGGCCGCGCGCGGCCGCCATCTGAGCCAGGACGGCCGGCGTCGCGGTCCGCGCTCACCGGGCACCTGTCGTAGACACGTAGGTCTGCTCGTCAAGGAAGGCCTCGACGTCAGACCACCGGTACATCACTCGACGCGCCCCGATCCTCACAAACCTCGGCCCGGTCCCGTGGTAGCGCTGCTGCGCGAGCTGACCCACCGTCGTGCCCAGGTACTCGGCGACCTCAGCCGCGGTCGCGAGCCGTTGCTGCTGACCGTTCACGTGCCCCACCCTCTCAGGTCATGCCCGCCGGGCTGCGGGCGTTACCGGAGAAGGTAGGGGGCAAGCGCGGGTCTGGCAATACCAGTTCGCGTGTGGGAATATCCGTGCATGCCAGCGGCGACCACTCCTCGTGACCGGTCTGTGTCCCTCGACGTCACGGGTCAGCACGTGCGCGCCACGCTCAAGGCGCTTCGTGCCGCTGCCGGCCTGACGCACCAGCAGGTCAGCGACCGCACCAACGGGGCGATCTCCCGCACGGCGATCAGCGACATCGAGCGCGGCGTGCGCAAGGTCGACGTCGACGACCTCATGCACCTCGCCCTGGCCCTGGACGTCTCACCGCTCGACGTTCTCCTGCCCGAACGCACTGATACCGGCACCCACCCGATCACCGGCGCCACCCCACGCCAGACCCGCGAGCTGTGGGCCTGGGCCGCCGACGGCGGCGCCCTGACCGGACCCGGCGCCACCCTGCGCTGGCAGGTCCTGCACGCCTTGCGCGCGACCCTCGAGCGGCAGAGCCGCGAGCACACCGACCTACTCACCGAGATCAACTACTGGCAACGCCTCGTGCGCACCCTCACCGACGCCCTCGAGGCGCCCGACGAACCCCAGCGCCTCGAGCTACTGCGTCACCGCCTCGACGAAGCACGCGAGCACCTCGAGGTCACTGAGGCCCGCGCCCGGACCCAGGCCGCCGAGTTCCTCGCGACGAGCGAGCGCCTTGGCCAGCTGGACACCGACCATGGCAACGATTGAGCCCTACACCACCAGCGCCGGCCAGAAGCGCTACCGCGTCCGCTACCGCACGCCCGACCACAGACAGACCGACAAGCGCGGCTTCACAACGAAACGCGACGCCGAGCTCTTCCGCGCCTCGTTGCAGGTCCGGATGGCGCGCGGGGAGTTCATCCCTGTCAACGCCGGGCGCGTCTCGATCCGGGAGCTAGCCGACCGGTGGCGCGCGCATCAGGTGTCGCAGAAGCCCGCGACGATAGCCGCGAACACGTCGGCTCTGACCGTGCACGTACTGCCTCGATGGGCAGACGTCCACGCGGCTGACGTCACCTACTCCGACGTAAGGGAGTGGGTGTCGCGCCTCTCGCGCGACCGCGGGCCAGCGACCGTGCGCAGGGCTCACAACGTGCTCAGCATGATCCTGGCGGACGCCGTCAGGGACGGGCGGCTGGTGAAGAACCCGGCTGAGGGGGTGCCCCTGCCGCGCAGGCTCCGCAAGCAACGCACCTACCTGACGCACGGGCAGGTCAACACCCTCGCGACCTGCTCGGGAGAGTTCGGGCCGGTCGTCCTCGTGCTCGCCTACACAGGCCTGCGCTGGGGCGAGCTCGCGGCGCTCAAGGTTGGCCGCGTCGACCTGACGAGGCGACGGATCGACGTCGTCGAGAACGTGGTGGACATCGGCGGTCGCCTGACCTGGGGGAGTCCGAAGTCCCACGAGAGCAGATCGGTACCGTTCCCCGCCTTTCTCGGTCAAGTTCTTCAACGAGCAGTCTCCGGCAAAGGGCCCGGTGACATCGTCTTCGTCGGCGCCCGAGGTGGTGTGCTCCGACACAACGTCGAGCGCCGCCGCCACTTCGACCCCGCTGTCACGCTCGCCGGCAACGCCGTCAAACGGCTGCAAGCGGGGATTGGCATGATCGAGGGCGAGATCGATGGCGTGTTCGGCCCCGGAACAGTCGAGGCTCTGCGTGCCTGGCAGAACGCACAGCGCCTACCGGTCACGGGTCGCGCGGGTCGTGAGGAGTGGCGTGCGCTCTCGGCCGGATCCACGAAGCCCGGCCACGAGGCCCTCCTCGGGATCGACCTCGGCGTCGGCGCGCGCGACTTCCCCAGGCTCACACCGCACGACCTCCGTCATACCGCGGCGAGCCTTGCCGTCAGCGCCGGAGCCAACGTCAAAGCCATTCAGCGCATGCTTGGCCACGCCTCCGCGGCCATGACGCTGGACACCTACGCCGACCTGTTCGACGACGACCTCGATGCCGTTGCGCTCGCCCTGGATCAGGCGGCATCGCAGCAGGGTGTGGGCAAAATGTGGGCAGCAGCGCCCGAGAGCCGCTGACGACGCGAGGCGCCTGCCCCGCGCATCCGCAGGTCAGGCGCCTCTCATCATGGTGTCGGGGTGGCGGGATTTGAACCCACGACCTCTTCGTCCCGAACGAAGCGCGCTACCAAACTGCGCCACACCCCGTGTTGAGCCCGGTCAGCATAGCGGAGCGGGTGCCCCCTCACGAA
>JBDIAU010000266.1:0-3890 GCA_039812565.1 Beutenbergiaceae bacterium | reverse complement strand
GCGGCCTGGATCGCCTCGTCGGGGACCGAGCCCGTGCCGAACGTCTCCACGTAGAGCCCCACCGGGTGGGCCGCGCCGATCGCATAGGCGACCTGGACCTCGCAGCGGTGGGCGAGCCCGGCCGCCACGACGTTCTTCGCGACCCAGCGCAGGGCGTAGGAGGCGGAGCGGTCCACCTTCGACGGGTCCTTGCCGGAGAAGGCTCCCCCGCCGTGCCGGGCCATGCCGCCGTACGTGTCCACGATGATCTTGCGACCCGTCAGGCCGGCGTCCCCCATCGGACCGCCGATCACGAACTGCCCGGTCGGGTTGACCAGGAGGGTGTGCTCGGTGTCGTCGAGCCCCGACGCCGCCAGCACCGGCAGCACGACGTGCTCGCGGACCGCCGCGTGCAGATCGTCCTGGCGGACGTCCGGCTCGTGCTGCGTCGAGACGACCACGGTGTCGACGCGGACCGGGCGGGCGCCCTCGTAGCCGAGCGTCACCTGCGTCTTGCCGTCGGGGCGCAGCCCCGCGACGACGCCCGAGCGCCGCACGGCCGCGAGCCGCTCGGAGAGCCGGTGCGCCAGCCAGATCGGCAGCGGCATGAGCGAGGGCGTCTCGTCGCTCGCGTAGCCGAACATCAGGCCCTGGTCGCCGGCCCCCTGCGCGTCGACGGGGTCGACGTCGCCCTGGCGGGCCTCGAACGAGACGCCGACGCCCTGCGCGATGTCGGGCGACTGCTGCCCGATGGACAGGGACACGCCGCACGACTCGCCGTCGAAGCCGATGTGCGACGACGTGTACCCGATCCCCGTGACCACGTCCCGGACGATCTGCGGGATCTCGACGTAGCTGCTGGTGGTGACCTCGCCGGCGACGTGGACGAGCCCGGTCGTCACCATCGTCTCGACCGCCACCCGGGCGGCCGGGTCCTCGCCGAGGATCGCGTCGAGGATCGAGTCGCTGATGAGGTCGCAGACCTTGTCGGGGTGCCCCTCGGTGACGGACTCGGAGGTGAAGAGGCGCTGGGCGCCGTGTCTGGTCACCGCGGAATGCTAGTCGCTGGCGGGACCGCCCCCGCGCCGGCGACGGCGCGGTGGGCGTCGAGCCGGGTCGCGACGAGGTCGAGCAGGCCGTGCGCCACCTGCTCCTTCGTGCCCTCGACCGTGCCGACGACGTCGCCGTGGCGGTCGAGCACCGTCACCTCGTTCCCGACGTCGCCGAAGCCACGGCCGCCGCCGACGGCGTTCACGGCGAGCAGGTCGGCGCGCTTGCGGCGGGCCTTGGCCCGCCCGTGGTCCAGCACGGTGCCGTGGTCGTCGCCGGTCTCGGCGGCGAAGCCGACGACGAGCGCGTCCGCGTTCGGCGGGTCCGCGACGAGCTCCGCGAGGATGTCGGGGTTCTCGACGAGGTGGACGACGGGCGGCTCCTGCCCGGGGCTCTTCTTGATCTTGGCGTCCGTGGCCGTCGCCGGCCGGAAGTCCGCGACGGCGGCGGCCATGACGACGACGTCGGCCGTGGCGGCGAGGCGTCGCACCGCCTCGCGCAGCTCCAGCGCCGTCTCGACGCGCTCGACGGGGACGTTCTCGGGCAGCGGCGCGCTGACGTCCGCGGCGACGAGGTGGACCTCCGCACCCCGCGCGGCGGCCGCCGCGGCGACGGCGATGCCCTGGCGCCCCGACGAGCGGTTCCCGAGGAACCGGACGGGGTCGAGGGGCTCGCGGGTGCCGCCCGTGGAGACGACGACGCGCACGCCGTGGAGGTCGCCGACGGCGGGGCTCGGGTTCGCCGGCGTGTCCGGCTCCAGGAGGGCGAGCGCCGCCGCCTCGAGGACGTCCGGCTCGGGCAGACGTCCCGGCCCGGAGTCGGCGCCGGTGAGGCGGCCGGAGTCCGGGTCGAGCACGTGCACGCCGCGCCGGCGCAGCAGCGCCACGTTCGCGACGGTCGCGGGGTGCTGCCACATCTCCGTGTGCATGGCCGGCGCCATGAGCACGGGGCACGTGACGGTGAGCAGGGTTGCCGTGAGCAGGTCGTCCGCCCGGCCGGCCGCCGCGCGGGCGAGGAGGTCCGCCGTCGCCGGCGCGACCACCAGGAGGTCGGCGGACCGGCCGAGCGCGACGTGCTCGACGTCGGCGGCGCCGCTGAAGACGTCCGTGTGCACCGGGTGCCCGGACAAGGCCTCCCACGTGGCCCGGCCGACGAACTCGAGCGCGGCTCGGGTCGGCACGACGCGGACGTCGTGCCCCTTCTCCTTGAGCAGCCGGAGCAGGAGGACCGCCTTGTAGGCGGCGATCCCGCCGCTCACGCCGAGGACGATGCGGGCGCCGGCCATCGGGGCGCTCGTCAGGCCTCGGTGGACTCGTAGGTCAGCAGGCCCTTGTTGATCTCGCGCATCGCGATGGAGAGGGGCTTCTCCTGCGGGCGGGTCTCGACGAGGGGACCGACGTACTGCAGGAGGCCCTCGTTGAGCTGGGCGTAGTACGCGTTGATCTGGCGGGCGCGCTTGGCGGCGTAGATGACCAGGGCGTACTTGGAGTCGGCGGCCGTGAGCAGCTCGTCGATCGGCGGGTCGGTGATGCCCTCGGGCGAGGCGACGGTTCCGGACATGCGGGCTCCCGTGGGTCGGGGTCGTGGGGGTCGCGCGGCGGTCGGGCTCGACACACGCAACAGGGCATCCTACCGGGTTCGCACACCCATGAGTTGGACGAGCTCGTCCGCGGCCCGGCGCACGTCGTCGTTGACGATGACGTGGTCGAACTCGCTCTCGGCCGCGAGCTCACGGCGGGCGGTGGCGAGCCGGCGCTCCCGCTCCGCGGAGTCCTCCGTCCCGCGGCCGACCAGGCGCCGGACCAGCTCGTCCCAGCTCGGCGGGGTGAGGAACACCAGGCGGGCGTCCGGCATCGCGGCGCGGACCTGGCGGGCGCCCTGCAGGTCGATCTCGAGGAGGGCCGGCTCCCCGCGGCGCAGCCGCGCCTCCACGGGACCCCGCGGGGTCCCGTAGCGGTGCCGGCCGTGGACCACGGCCCACTCGAGGAGCTCGCCCTGCTCCACCATCCGGTCGAACTGCGCGTCCGTGACGAACAGGTAGTGGAGCCCGTCGATCTCGCCGGGCCGAGGCGGGCGGGTGGTGGCCGAGACCGAGAGCCAGATCTCGGGGTAGCGGGCACGGATGTCGGAGGAGACGGTCCCCTTGCCCACGGCCGTCGGGCCGGCGAGGACGGTCAGGACGGCAGGGGTGCTGATGGCGCGGGCCCTCTCGCGTCGGATCTCAGGCGGCGCGCGGCCGGCGGCCGCGCCGGGTCAGCCGAAGCGCTCGACCAGCGCGTCGATCTGGTGCGGGCCGAGGCCACGGACCCGACGGGACTCCGAGATCCCGATCTGGGCCATGATGGCGCTCGCCTTCACCTTGCCGACGCCCGGGAGGGCCTCGAGGAGGGCGGAGACCTTGAGCTTGCCGATCGCGTCGTCCGTGCGAGCCTCCTCGATCACGGCCGACAGCGTCGTCTGGCCGTACTTGAGGCGGTTCTTCACCGCAGCGCGCGTGGCGCGGGCCGCAGCGGCCTTCTCCAGTGCCGCCGCACGCTGCTCGGGCGTCAGAGGGGGCAGGGCCACGATGTCACCTCGGGTTCTCGAACGGGTCGAAGACGAGCACGGTACCGATGTCGCACCGCGGTGCGCGGCGGATCCTGCACCTGGGCCGACAATACCCCCGGGAATGCCTTGCCAGCGGGGCGTTCGTGCACCTCAGGCGAGCGCAGCAGCCATCTCCTCGGCGACGGCGAGCGTGGCGTCCCGCAGCGCCCCCGGAGCCGGACCCGCGGCGAGCACGGCCCGCGACGTCGTGGCGAGCACCGCGCGCCGGGCGTCGCCGAAGACGGCCGCGACCTCGACCGGCCCGGCCCCCTGCG
>JBDIAU010000265.1:0-3899 GCA_039812565.1 Beutenbergiaceae bacterium | reverse complement strand
CCCGGCTTGAGCTCCCCGTAGAGGATCTTCTCCGAGAGCTGGTCCTCGATCTCCCGCTGGATCGCGCGGCGCAGCGGCCGGGCGCCGAGCACCGGGTCGTACCCGCGCTCGGCGAGCGTGTTCTTCGCCGCCGTCGTGAGCTCGATCTCCATGTTCTTGTCCTTCAGCCGCGCGGCGAGCCGGGCGAGCATCAGGTCGACGATCTGGACGATCTCCGCCTGCGAGAGCTGCGGGAAGACGATGACGTCGTCCACGCGGTTGAGGAACTCCGGCCGGAAGTGCTGCTTGAGCTCGTCGTTGACCTTGCCCTTCATCCGGTCGTACGACGTCGAGAGGTCGCCGCCGGCCTGGAAGCCGGTCATCAGACCCTTCGCGATGTCCCGGGTGCCGAGGTTCGTGGTCATGATGATGACGGTGTTCTTGAAGTCGACCGACCGGCCCTGGGAGTCGGTGAGCCGGCCGTCCTCGAGGATCTGGAGCAGCGAGTTGAAGATGTCCGCGTGCGCCTTCTCGACCTCGTCGAACAGCACCACCGAGAACGGCCGACGGCGCACCTTCTCCGTGAGCTGGCCGCCCTCCTCGTAGCCGACGTAGCCGGGCGGGGAGCCGAACAGCCGCGAGACCGTGTGCTTCTCCGAGAACTCCGACATGTCGAGCTGGATGAGCGCGTCCTCGTCGCCGAAGAGGAACTCCGCGAGCGCCTTGGCCAGCTCCGTCTTCCCGACGCCGGTCGGCCCGGCGAAGATGAACGAGCCGCCCGGACGCTTCGGGTCCTTCAGACCCGCCCGGGTGCGGCGGATCGCCTGGGAGAGCGCCTTGATGGCCGCGTCCTGGCCGATGATCCGCTTGTGGAGCTCGTCCTCCATGCGCAGCAGGCGCGAGGACTCCTCCTCGGTCAGCTTGAACACCGGGATGCCGGTGCTCGCCGCCAGCACCTCGGCGATGAGCTCCTCGTCCACCTCCGCGACCGCGTCGAGGTCGCCCGACTTCCACTGCTTCTCGCGGTCCACGCGCTGGGCGGAGAGCCGCTTCTCGTCGTCGCGCAGGCGCGCGGCGCGCTCGAAGTCCTGGTCGTCGATCGCCGACTCCTTGTCGCGGCGGACCTCCGCGATCCGCTCGTCGAGCTCGCGGAGCTCGGGCGGGGCGGTCATCCGGCGGATGCGCAGGCGCGCGCCCGCCTCGTCGATGAGGTCGATCGCCTTGTCCGGCAGGTACCGGTCGTTGACGTAGCGGTCGGCGAGGGTGGCGGCGGCGACGATCGCGCTGTCGGTGATCGAGACGCGGTGGTGCGCCTCGTAACGGTCGCGCAGCCCCTTGAGGATGTCGATCGTGTGGGAGAGCGTGGGTTCGGCGACCTGGATCGGCTGGAAGCGCCGCTCGAGCGCCGGGTCCTTCTCGACGTACTTGCGGTACTCGTCGAGCGTGGTCGCGCCGATCGTCTGGAGCTCGCCGCGCGCCAGCATCGGCTTGAGGATGCTCGCGGCGTCGATCGCGCCCTCCGCGGCGCCCGCACCGACGAGCGTGTGGATCTCGTCGATGAACAGGATGATGTCGCCGCGGGTGCGGATCTCCTTGAGGACCTTCTTGAGCCGCTCCTCGAAGTCGCCGCGGTAGCGGCTGCCGGCCACCAGCGCGCCGAGGTCGAGCGTGTAGAGCTGCTTGTCCTTGAGCGTCTCGGGGACGTCACCCTTGACGATGTTCTGGGCGAGGCCCTCGACGACGGCCGTCTTGCCGACGCCTGGCTCGCCGATGAGCACCGGGTTGTTCTTGGTGCGCCGCGAGAGGACCTGCATGACGCGCTCGATCTCCTTGGCGCGTCCGATCACCGGGTCGAGCTTGCCCTCGCGCGCCGCCTGGGTGAGGTTGCGCCCGAACTGGTCGAGCACGGCCGAGCCGGAGGGCTGGCCCTCGGTGGGCCCGCCCGTGGCGACCGGCTCCTTGCCCTGGTAGCCCGAGAGGAGCTGGATCACCTGCTGACGGACCCGGTTCAGGTCCGCGCCGAGCTTGGTGAGCACCTGGGCGGCGACGCCCTCGCCCTCGCGGATGAGCCCGAGCAGGATGTGCTCGGTCCCGATGTAGTTGTGGCCGAGCTGCAGCGCCTCGCGCAGGGACAGCTCGAGCACCTTCTTGGCGCGCGGCGTGAACGGGATGTGCCCGCTCGGGGCCTGCTGGCCCTCGCCGATGATCTCCTGGACCTGCTGGCGCACGGCGTCCAGGGAGATCCCGAGAGACTCGAGCGCCTTCGCGGCCACACCCTCGCCCTCGTGGATCAGGCCGAGCAGGATGTGCTCGGTCCCGATGTAGTTGTGGTTGAGCAGCCGTGCCTCTTCCTGGGCAAGCACGACCACCCGACGGGCTCGGTCGGTGAACCTCTCGAACATGTGGCCCCTCCTCACTGGCGGCGCCCGAGCGGCCGAGGCCTCCCGACGACGCGGCGTCCACCGATGCTAACCGGGCCGTGTGTCGAGCACGTCCCGTGTTCGCCAGGGGCGTGAGGCGTGCCGCACATCAGGCCGCGACCCCTGCCCCTGGGGGTACGCGTCGTCGGCGCCCTCTCCCACCGTAGGGTGAGACGTGGCCGACGGGACCCGGCGCCGGGAGGCGCTCGCCGAGCGGGCGCGACAGGCCTGGGCGGAGCACCCGCTGGCGGCCGCCGTCCTGCCCGGCCTGGTGCTCGTCGCCGCCGGCCTGCTGGGCTTCGCGGTCATGCTGGACTCGGTGCGGGAGGCCGACGACTTCACGGTCCTCGACGAGCCGGTGCTCGACTGGCTCGTCGCGCACCGCACCCCGGCGCTGACCGCGACGCTCCTGGCCATCACGTTCGTCACGGGACCCGTGGTGCTCCCCGCGGTCGTCGCCCTGGGGGCGCTCGCCTGGGGCCTCGCCGCGCGCGAGTGGTGGCGGCCCGTGCTGCTCGTCGGCGCGATGGCGACGTCGGGCCTGCTCGGCCTGGCGGTGAAGAGCGGCGTGGGCCGCCCTCGCCCGCCGGCGGCGACGCAGCTGGTCCCGGGGGCGGAGACCACCTTCTCGTTCCCCTCCGGTCACACCATCGGCACCGCCACGCTGTGCCTGGTCGGCGGCTACCTGCTGTGGTCCCGTCGCCCGAGCGTCGGCGGCCTCGTCGCGTGGGGGATCACGACGGCGGTGCTCACCGGGGCGGTCGGCCTGAGCCGGCTCTACCTCGGGTACCACTTCCTCACGGACGTCCTCGCGGCGGCGGCGCTGGCGGTGGCGGTGCTGGGCGTCGTCGTCGCCGTCGACCGCGTGCACGTGCTCAGGAGCCGGTCGCGACCGCCGTCGGCTGCGCGAGCGCGTCCCTGAACGCGGCGAGCGCGTCGTCGCTGAACAGCACGAAGCGGACGCGCTCGACGGTGCCCTGCTCGTGCCGCTCCGCGACGCCGCGGACGGCCGCGACGGCCACGCCGGCGACGTCGCGCACGTCCCAGCCGTAGACGCCGGAGCTGATCGCGGGGAACGCGACGCTGCGCGCGGACACCTCCGCGGCGGCGCGCAGGCTCGAGACGAAGCAGGCGGCCAGGTCGGCCGGGTCGGTCTGCCCGCGGTGGGCGTCCGGCCCGACGGTGTGGACCACCCAGCGCGCGGGCATCATGCCCGCGCCGGTGGCGACGGCGGCGCCCACGGGGACGCCGTCGGGGTAGAGGGTCTGGCGGACCTGGCGGCACTCGCCCTCGAGCGTCGGCCCCGCGGCGGCGTGGATCGCGCCGCACACCCCGCCGCCGGGCGTGAGGAAGGCGTTCGCGGCGTTGACGACGACGTCGACGCTCTCGCGGGTGATGTCGCCGCGGACGGCTTCGATCTCCACGCCGCGATTCTCACACGTCGACGATGATCGTGACCGGACCGTCGTTGACGAGTTCGACGGCCATGTGCGCGCCGAA
>JBDIAU010000264.1:0-3900 GCA_039812565.1 Beutenbergiaceae bacterium | reverse complement strand
TTGGAAAGCGTGTTGGGTTAACCGCCCTCGGGGGTTCGAATCCCCCATCCTCCGCCCTCGAACAAGGCCTGTGACCTGCACAGACACAGGTCAGAGCCTCTCGGTCCATTCGACCCCGAGAGCCCGCGGAGCCCTGCCGGTTGCAGCTCCACCACGTTTTCGCAGGTCAGAGCCCATTTCGGTGGACCTCGCCCCACTCGCCCGAGCGAGCCGCCCTGCCCGAGGCTCCGTCCATTCCCGGGATGACGGCCCCGTCGCGGGCAGACGCGCCGGGGTCGGGTTCGTCCGGTCTCCCTGCCTTCGACGGCGTGGCTACGCGCCTACGCCGCCGCCACCGCGAGCTACTCCCAGATCCTCGACGCGGCCACCCCCGGCCAGGGCGACAAGCCGGCACGCTCGACGTCCATCGCCTACCGGGACGTCCTGACCAACCTGTGGCTGATCGACCCCGTACCGGCGTGGACCCCGGCGGGGAGCATGCTCACGCGCCTGGGCCAGACCCCCAAGCACCACCTCGCCGATCCCGCCCTCGCCGCCCGACTGCTCGGCCTCACCCGCGACTCGCTCCTCGACGGGGACGGACCCCCGTGGGTCCGCAGCCCGGCAGCATGCTCGGGCACCTCTTCGAGTCGCTGGTCACCCTCTGCCTCCGCGTCCCGGCCCAGGCGGCCGAAGCCGACATCGCCCATCTACGAACACGCAACGGTGACCACGAGGTCGACCTCGTCGTCGTGCGCGACGACGGCCGGGCCCTTGCGATCGAGGTCACGCCGGCCAACACCGTCTCCGACCACGACACCAAGCACCTGCACTGGGTGGCGGAACGCCTCGGCAGCAGACTCCTTGACGCGATCGTCATCCACACCGGACCGGAGGCCTACCGACGACAGGACGGCATCGGCGTGATCCCCCTCGGGCTCCTCGCCCTGTAGTCCGCGGCTCGACCCGCTCAGTCGCGATCCACACGGACATGCGTCACTCAAGGGCGGGCGAGAACGCCGGCCGGGTCACCCAACCGGCCCACCGATCACGCCGAGTTCGCACCTCCGGCCCGAGGTCGCACCCGGCACGGTGCGACCTCGGGCCGGAGGTGCGAACTCGCGGGCAGGGCGAGGCGGGGCGGCGGGCGCCGTCGTGGTCACGCCACGACGACGTGCTGCCGCACCACGCGGTGCCACCGGTTCCCCGGCAGCTCGGGGCGCAGCGCCGCGAGCCCGACCCCGTACTTGCTGAGCCGCACGGGCCGCACGTGGTGGGCCCACAGGAGCCGGTCGAGCTCGGTGGGCCGGCCGACGGACTTGGTCTCGACGAGCACCGCGCCGGTGAGCGACGCGCGGCGGTCGTCCGCGGTCGCGAGGACGAGGCCGACGTCGAAGGTCGCCCGGCCGGCGGGCAGCAGGAGCGTGGACCGGGTGAAGCTCGTGGTGAGGGTCGGGCCGAGGCGGTCGCGGACGTCCGCGGCCCCGGGCTGCCCGTCGAGGAACGCCGCACCGTCGGCGGTGACGCGCCACCGGTCGTCCGCCGGGTGTGGCTGCCGGCTCTTCACCGTCCGCCCGTGCCCGTCGCGCCGCTTGACCTCGAGCATGCACAGCCCGCTGTCGGCGTACCAGCGGGTGCGGACCTTGGCCCGCCGCGGCCGCCCACGGGCCGCCGCCCGGTAGAGCGCCAGGTCCGGGGTGTCGAAGTAGACGGACTCGTATCGGAAGGCGCGGGCGCCGTCGATCCGGAGGGCCCGCGCCCGGCCCGCGAGCACCGCGAGCACGGGGGCGAGCACCGCGGGCGGCACCACGTACTTGCGGTCGGTCCGCGTGAGCAGGCCCGCCTCGGCCTCCAGCTCGCCGAGCGAGACGGGCGCGAACCTCTCGAGCAGCCCGCCCACCGCGGTCCCGGGCGCCCCCGCTTCCGACGCCGCCTCCCGCTGCATCGCGACGGCGCTCACCACTGCCCCCCGACCGAGCGGACCAGCCCCCGACGGCGCTCCCCGCCGTCGGCCGCGGCCGGCAGCTCGTGCCGGACCTCGACGACGGTCGTGTCCGAGACGAGGTCGACCTTGCGCACCGTCACGCGGTGCACGCGGGAGCCGAACGTCGCCTCGATGCGCTGCACCAGCGCCGCCTCGTCCGTGTACGCGGCGTCGAGAGTGATCACCTCGGTGCGGTACCGGGCGAAGAGCGCCGGGTGGTCGCCGACGTACAGCGCGGCGAGGATCGCCGCCATGAGCCCGCCGACGAGCCAGACGGAGAGTGCGGCGACGCCGCCGAGCAGGCCGAGGGCGAGGGCGGCGAAGTAGTAGGCGACCTCGCTCTGGTCGAGCTCGGCGGAGCGCAGCCGGATGATCGACAGGATGCCGAACAGCCCGAGGCCGAGCCCGGCGGTGACGGCGGTCGAGGCGAGCGCGGCCGAGACGGCCAGCACGCCGATGTTGACGACGAGGAACGCGACGACCATCTCCCGGCGCCGGTGACGCGGCAGGTACAGCGCGAAGACGAGGATCGTGACGGCGACGAGGTCGAGCAGGAACGCGGTGGTGGACATGACGTCTCCTCCAGGGGTCGTGGGGGTCAGGACGCGGTGACGGTGCCGAGGGCCTCGCCGTCGACGCTCACCTCGTAGGACTCGCCCGAGACGACGTCGGGCGTCGAGACGACGAGCGTCGCGGCGGCCTTGACCGGCGTGACGGTGACGACCTCGGTGCCGTCGGCGGCGGTGACGACCACCTGGGAGCCGGCCGCGACGGTCGTGCCGAAGGAGATGCCGAGGTAGGCCTGGCCGGAGGAGTCGCTGGGCGCCTGCGCCATCCCGGCGCTGCCGGCCGCGATCAGGGTCCCGCCGTCGATCGTGAACGTGCCGTTGACGTCGATCGCGCCGTTGCCGTCCATGGTCGGCCCGTAGACGATCAGCGTGCCGCCGGTCATGCTCGCCGAGCCGTTCGAGTCGAACCCGTCGCCGTCGGCGTCGATGGTGGTCGTGCCGCCGGAGATGAGCACCCAGCCGTCCTCGAGGACGGCCTCCCCGCCCGGGCCACCGCCGCCGGGACCGCGACCGCCGCCCTGCGCGGTCGCGTCGGCGGTGCCCGTCCCGCCGGAGACGTTGATGCCGTCGTCGGAGGACCGGACGTCGACGACGCCGCCCGAGATGGTGACCTGCAGCGCCTCGAGGCCCTCGGTGGACGCCGTGACGTCGACCGTGCCGCCGGAGATGGTGAGCGCGCCCTCGGCGTGGACGCCGTCGTCGCCGGCGGCGAGGGTGACCGTGCCCGCCTCGACGGCGACGTACCCGGCCGCGGCGTCGTCGGCGGCCTCGGCGTCCGCCTTGAGCGCGTCGCCGCCCGCGGTGACGGTGACGTCCGACTCGCCGCGGACCACCAGGTAGTCCTTGCCGCGGATGCCGTCGTCGATCGCGTCGACGGTGATCGTGCCGCCGGAGACGACGAGGCCGTCGGTGGAGGTGATGCCGTCCTCGGTGCGACCGGTCACCGTGAGGCTCCCGGTGCCGCCGATCGTGAGGTCGGCGGTGGAGTAGACAGCAGCGTTCGGGGCGTCGGTGGCCGCGTCCGGGTCGACGTAGCCCTCGCCGTTCGTCAGCGAGCTGCTCGTGGCGTCCTCGAGGAGGAGGACCACGACGTCCGCGTCCGTCACGCTCAGCGCCGCACCGGTGGTGCTCGTGACGTCGGCGTCGTCGAGGACGAGGCGGACGACGCCGTCGTCTGCGGTCTCGACGACCACCTGGCCGTCGGTGAGGGTGCCGGTGAGCCGGTAGGTGCCGGCCGCGGTGATCGTCACGGTGCCGCCGTCGACCGTCGCGCCGTCGCCGTCGACCGTGGCGGACGTCCCGTCGAGGGTGACGGCCACCTCGTCGGCGGCGTCCCAGGTGTACAGCGACGCGTCGTCGTGGTCGGCG
>JBDIAU010000263.1:0-3902 GCA_039812565.1 Beutenbergiaceae bacterium | reverse complement strand
GGTCACTCCTCGGTGGCGCCCACCACCTCACGCGTGGCGCCACCGGTCCCCCGATGGCTGGGCACGGGCGTCCCGCCGGGGAGCCAGACGTTGCCGAGGATCTGGCGGGGCAGGCTCGCCTCCGCGGCCACGAAGTGCGGCTCGGTGACCCCGGCGGCGCGCTGGCGTTCCCAGTCCCGCAGGGTGGCGGTCGCGAACCCGGCCAGCAGGGTGATGGCCAGGAGGTTGGCGAGGGCCATCACGCCCATCGCGACGTCGGCCAGCTGCCAGACGAGGTCGAGGGCGATGACGGCGCCCGTCGCGATCGAGGCGAGGACCATGAGCCGGACGAGGGTGAGGGCGCGCCGCCCGCCGCCGAGGTAGTCCACGTTCACCTCGACGTAGGCGTAGTTGCCGATGATCGAGGTGAAGGCGAACGTGAAGATCAGCACGGTGAGGACGACGGCGCTCCAGTCTCCGAGGGAGGCGACGAACGCCGAGCGGGTGAGGCTCGCGCCCACCGCGGAGTCCGTGCCGCCCGGGGTGTAGACGCCGCTGGCCATGATGATGAAGGCCGTCGCCGAGCAGATCAGGATCGTGTCGACGAAGACGCCCAGGGACTGGATGAAGCCCTGGTTGACGGGGTGCGCCGTCGTCGCCGTGGCGGCGGTGTTCGGGGCAGAGCCGAGTCCGGCCTCGTTCGAGAACAGGCCGCGCTTGGTGCCGTTGAGCAGCGCGGCGGCGATGCCGCCCGCGGTGCCGGCCAGCGCCTCGTTCAGGCCGAACGCGGACTGGACGATCCAGCCGAGGACCTCGACGATCCGGTCGGCGTTGAGGACGACGACGACGAGGGCGAGCCCGATGTAGGAGAGCGCCATCACCGGCAGGACGACCTCGGCGACCTTCGCGACGCGCTTGAGGCCGCCGAAGAGGATCGGGGCGGTGATGAGCACGAGGACGACGGCGATCGCCGACGTCGAGAGGGAGTCGCCGTTCTTCACGACGTCGGCGATGGTGTTGGCCTGGACCATCGAGAAGGCCACGCCGAACGTGAAGATGAGCAGGACGGCGAAGACGATGCCGCCGACGCGCGTCTTGAGGCCGCGCTGGATGTAGTACGCGGGGCCGCCGACGAACGTGGTGCCGTCGGGCGAGCGGGTCTTGAAGACCTGCGCGAGCGTGGCCTCGACGAACGCGGTGGCCATGCCGATGAGGGCGACGACCCACATCCAGAAGATCGCGCCGGGCCCGCCCAGGGTGAGCGCGATCGCGACGCCGGTGATGTTGCCCGTGCCCACGCGGGAGGAGAGCCCGATGCAGAAGGCCTGGAACGGCGAGATCCCTCCCTCGGAGCTCCGGGAGGTGGTGAGGGACCGGATCATCGCGGGGAAGAGCCGGAGTTGGACGAAGCGGGTGCGGATGCCGAAGTAGAGGCCTGCGCCGATGAGCACGTAGACCAGGACGTAGTTCCAGAGGAAGTCGCTGACCGGTATGACGAAGCTCTGCTGAATGACGTCCATGCTTTGCGCCTCTCCGAGATCGTGGCGGCGTTGGAGCCGGCTGACGAGCGGCTCGCTGCTGGGCGCATAGCCCTGGAGAACTCCGCGAGTGTCCCGAGGGTACGTTTCGACGGGGTTTCCCCCGAGGTCCACGGGTGAAAATACGTCGGCGGACGTGCGGTCTCGCCGGGCGCCGCATCGGTCCGGCGGTTCACCGTTCGCCGACCGACACCGCCCGTCGCTGACGGACAATGACGACGATGCCCGGCGCGAGGTTCGGGCGGACGCGCGCGGACGGGAGAGACGGGTGCAGGCGCACGGCGACGACCTGACGTTCCTCCGCGACGCCGTGGTCGCGTTCCGGCCGGTCGTGGCGTGGCGGAACGGCGGTGGCCGGGTGGTCGTGGCCGGCGACGGCGGACGGCTGTCGCTCGGGCTTCTCGCCTGGCGTGCGCCGCGCGAGCACGTCCGGGAGCTCCTCGTCAGCGAGGCCGTTCCCGCGCTGCTCGGGCCGACCCGCAACGAGTGGACGGTGGTGCGGGTCCTGACGACGCGTCGGCGGGTGGTCGAGCCGGGGGAGCGGCGGGTCGTCGAGCTCGTGGACTTCTTCGCTCGGCGCCTCGACTCCTGGGGTGCGGCCGTGGCGCCCTTCTCGTGGCTGAGCTCGTGGCGGTCGTTCGCGCTCGTCACGGGGGCCGGCTGGACGGTCGTCAAGGTCCCCGCCCGGGTCGCGCCGCGTGACGTCGACGACCCGTGGACGCCGGACCGGGTCGCCCGGCGGGCGGCGGAGGCGGTCGCGCTGCCGGCACAGCTGCTGGACGAGCGGTTCGTGGGGGACCCGGCGCCGGTGCGGGAGGTCGCCGTCGTCCCCGGGGCGTCTCGAGGCGCTCCGCAGGCGGCGGCGGACGCCCTCGGCCGCCCGGTCCGCGCGGCGTGGTTCGGCTCGGACCTGGTCCTCGCGGCCGAACCCACGGAGGGGATGTTCCTCGACGCGGCCGTGCCTGCGCTGGGGCGCAACGGACGCGTGGTGTGGACGTTGTGGCGTCAGGGCGGGACGCGGGGCGTTCGCCGCGAGCACACCAGGGGGGATCGTCGCCTCGGCCCTACGGGGTCCGCCGTCTGGGCGCCGGACTGGGAGCGGGTCGTCGACCCGCGGCTCCAGTCGGACCTGTGGCGCGTCCTTGCGCGCAGCCTCCGGCTCGAGTCCGGTGCGGGCCCCGCGATCCTGTCGACGGGACCCGCCCGCGACTCGAGCCTGGTCGCGCGCCTTCGGCGTCGCCCCTCCGACGTCACGCTGCTCCCCGAGGTGGCTGACGCGCTCGGCCTGCCTCGCGTCGCCGCCGACGTCGTCGACGGCGCTGACCTCGCCCGGGTGCCGGGCTCGGTCCTCCTCACCCCTAGGGTCGGACCCGTCCCGGTCGGCGGTGCCGGAGGCTCGGGCCGCGGAGGCTCGGGCCGCGGAGGCTCGGGCCGCGGGGGCTCGGGCCGCGGAGGCTCTGCAGGCGGGGCCGCGGGTGCCTCGACCGGCCGCGTCGGCGTCGGCGGGTTCGGCCCCGACGTCCCGATCCAGGACGACTGACCCGAGCCACCCGAGCCGATGTCACGCGGAACCGAAGTCACGCGGAGCCGACGTGACGCGGAGCCGAAGTCACCCGGAGCCGACGCGACCCGGAGCCGGCCTGACCCGGAGCCGATGCGGCGCGAGCGGAGTCCCAGCCTCATGAACTGACCTCAGCGGTGTGGGGCGGACCGCGGGTGAGCTGTCGGCGGTCGCGATGGAGGCCCGGCTCGCTGCAGCGCCGGTGTGCCGCGTCGTGGCGCGCTCGTCGCTCTGGTGGCCGTCCTGCCCGCCCCTGAGCTGGGCCGCTCCTTGCCGGCTCTCCCGACCTCCGCCGGCCACCGGATTCGGATGCAGATCCGGTGCGGGCGTTGGCGCCCGACCCGACCGCGGGTCCGCGGGCGGGCTCATCGATGCTCATCGTGAGCACACGGGTCCGCATCGCCGGCTCCGAGCAGGCTCGAACGATCGGCCGGCGCACGACCTCACCTCCACCGGAGCGACCGGGTTCGGCGGGATCCCGGCTCGCTCCGGGCCGCTGGTCAGCGGTGAACCGTCTCGTCCCGGCGAGGCGCTTGGTCCCGTCGAGACGTCGGGCGCCGCCGGAGCGGTTGGTGGTGCCGAGGACGACGCCGTCGCGTCGGACGAACCGGACCCCCGTCTCCACGCTGTGGAGGGTGGCGGTGCCGCGGTGGATCTGGTGGTGGTGGAACGAGCAGAGGGTGAGCCCGTTGGCCAGGCTGGTGGGTCCGCCGTGGGTGTACCAGCGCACGTGGTGGACCTCGCACCAGGAGGCTCGGGTGGTGCAGCCGGGCCATTGGCAGTGCCCGTCCCGGGCCAGGATCGCTCGGCGCAGCTCCTTGGTG
>JBDIAU010000262.1:0-3918 GCA_039812565.1 Beutenbergiaceae bacterium | reverse complement strand
GCAGGTCGCCGCCGGGCTGAGCGCGGTGGCGGGGCCTGCCGTGGTCGTCGACGGGCTGCGGCGCTCCGGGGGTCGGGAGCACCAGAGCGGCCTCGGCGCGCTCGCCCGCCGCGTCAACCGGGCCGACGGCGTCCGGCTCGCGCAGGCACCGCCGCCCGGGTGTGCCTGCCTCCTCGTCGACGACGTCGTGACCACCGGCGCCACGCTGGCCGCCTGCCGGCGGGTCCTCGTCGCCGCAGGTCACGACGTGCGCGCTGGGCTCGTGCTGGCGGCGGCGCCGTCGCCGAGCGGCGTGCGGTGAACCCGCCGGACCGTGCGGTGATCAGGCGCGTCGTGGCCCTGCGCGGCGACGCCGGGGGGACTACCGTCAGGCCATGGAGGAGGTCGTCGGCACCGCCCACCGTCCCCGCCGCGCCGCGCGCGGCTCGGTGCGGCGGCGAGGCCTCCGGCGAAGGGGGGTGGGACCCTTCACCCGCCCGTGAGCGGTCACCCCATGCAGTCGAGGGGCGTGCGCGCCCCCGCTCCCACCCGGAGGTAGTCAATGGACATCGTGGTCGTCAGCCGGCACGTCGAGATCCCCGAGCGGTTCCGGCGGCACGTCGAGGAGAAGCTCGCGAAGGTCGAGCAGCTGGCGCCGTCGGCGCAGCGCGTCGACGTCGAGATCACGCACGAGCGGAACCCGAGGCTGGCGGACAAGGCCGAGCGTGTGGAGCTCACGGTCCGCGACCGTGGGCCCGTCGTGCGTGCCGAGGCGTCGGCATCCGACCGGTACGCCGCGCTCGACGTCGCCACGACCAAGCTGCTCGAGCGCCTGCGCCGGGCGCGCGACCGCCGCAAGGACCACCACCGCACCGACGCCGCGCCCGTCTCGGCGGTGCCGGTCGCCGTCGCCGCCGCCGAGCCCGCCGCGCCGGAGCCCACGCTCGCCGCGCCGCTCGAGCCGGGCGTCCCGGTCGAGAGCAGCCTCGGCGACTCGCCCGTCGTCATCCGGCAGAAGGTGCACCCGACGGTGCCCATGACGGTCGACGAGGCGCTGTACGAGATGGAGCTCGTCGGCCACCCGTTCTACCTGTTCATCGACGCCTCGACGCACCAGCCCTGCGTCGTCTACCACCGCCACGGCTGGACCTACGGCGTCATCCGGCTCGACGCCGAGGTGACGACGCCGTCGGTGCCCACCGCCTGATCGACCTGCTGCCCGCGCCGGCGCACCGGGCGGGCCTGCGACGTCGAGGCGGTCGACGGCGCTCCCCGGAGGGGCGCCGTCGGCCGCCTCGCCTACGATGGACGAGCCCGTCGACGCCGTCGGGCCGCCGGCGACCGCCGCCGGCGAGATGACGATCGGAAGTGACGCGTGCCCGCGATCCTCGACAAGGTCCTGCGCATGGGCGAGGGCCGGATCCTCCGCAAGCTCCAGGGCATCGTCGAGACGGTCAACGCCCTCGAGGACAGCGTCGCGACGCTGACGGACGCCGAGCTGCGCGAGGAGACCGACCACCTCAAGGCGCGCGCCTCCGACGGCGAGTCGCTCGACGACCTCCTGCCCGAGGCCTTCGCCGCCGTCCGGGAGGCGGCGCGCCGGACGCTCGGCCAGCGGCACTTCGACGTCCAGCTGATGGGCGGCGCGGCGCTCCACCTCGGCAACATCGCCGAGATGAAGACCGGTGAGGGCAAGACCCTCGTCGCCACCGCGCCGGCCTACCTCAACGCGCTGACCGGCAAGGGCGTTCACGTCGTCACCGTCAACGACTACCTGGCGGGGTACCAGAGCGAGCTCATGGGCCGCGTCTTCCGGTTCCTCGGCCTCACCACGGGCTGCATCCTCAACACGATGCGGCCCGACGAGCGCCGGGCGCAGTACGCGGCGGACATCACCTACGGCACGAACAACGAGTTCGGCTTCGACTACCTGCGCGACAACATGGCGTGGGAGGCCGGGGAGCTCGTCCAGCGCGGCCACAGCTTCGCGATCGTCGACGAGGTGGACTCGATCCTCATCGACGAGGCACGCACCCCGCTGATCATCTCCGGCCCCGCCTCCGGCGACGCGAACAAGTGGTACGGGGAGTTCGCCCGCCTCGCGCTGCGGCTCACGCGCGAACGGGACTACGAGGTCGACGAGAAGAAGCGGACCGTCGGCATCCTCGAGGACGGCATCGAGCGGGTCGAGGACTACCTCGGCATCGACAACCTCTACGAGTCCCTCAACACCCCGCTCATCGGCTTCTTGCAGAACGCGATCAAGGCCAAGGAGCTCTTCAAGCGGGACAAGGACTACGTCGTGCTGCGCGGCGAGGTGCTCATCGTCGACGAGCACACCGGCCGCATCCTCCCGGGCCGCCGCTACAACGAGGGCATGCACCAGGCCATCGAGGCCAAGGAGGGCGTGCAGATCAAGGCCGAGAACCAGACCCTCGCGACGATCACCCTCCAGAACTACTTCCGGCTGTACGACAAGCTCGGCGGCATGACCGGCACCGCCATGACCGAGGCCGCCGAGTTCCAGAGCACCTACAAGGTGGGCGTCGTGCCGATCCCCACCAACCGCCCGATGGTCCGCAAAGACCAGTCGGACCTCGTGTTCAAGTCTGCCGAGGGCAAGTTCGACGCCGTCGTCGAGGACATCGTGGCGCGGCACGCCGCGGGGCAGCCGGTGCTCGTGGGCACGGTCAGCGTGGAGAAGTCCGAGTACCTGTCGGGCAAGCTGAAGAAGGCCGGCGTCCCGCACGAGGTGCTCAACGCGAAGCAGCACGCGCGCGAGGCCGCGATCGTCGCGATGGCGGGCCGCAAGGGCGCCGTCACCGTCGCGACGAACATGGCCGGCCGCGGCACCGACATCATGCTCGGCGGCAACGCGGAGCACATCGCCATCGCCGCCCTCGCCGCCCAGGGCCTCGACCCGACGGCGGACCCGGAGGCCTACGAGGCGGCGTGGCCCGCCGCGCTCGAGGCGGCGACGGCGTCCGTCGCGGCCGAGCACGAGGAGGTCGTCGCCCTCGGCGGCCTGTACGTCCTCGGCACCGAGCGCCACGAGTCGCGGCGCATCGACAACCAGCTCCGCGGCCGCTCCGGCCGCCAGGGCGACCCCGGCGAGTCCCGCTTCTACCTGTCGCTGCAGGACGACCTCATGCGGCTGTTCAACTCCGGCCTCGCCGAGCGCGTCATGTCGAGCACCGGCTACCCCGAGGACGTGCCGATCGAGTCGAAGCTCGTCAGCCGCGGCATCGCGAGCGCGCAGTCGCAGGTGGAGGCCCGCAACCTCGAGATCCGCAAGAACGTCCTGAAGTACGACGACGTGCTGTCCCGCCAGCGCACCGTCATCTACGAGGAGCGTCGCCGCGTCCTGCACGGCGAGGACCTGCACGTGCAGGTGCGAGGCTTCATCGACGACGTCGTGGCCGCCAACGTGGAGGCCGCCACGGCCACCGGTACGCCGGAGACCTGGGACCTCGAGGCGCTCTGGGCGGAGCTCAAGCCGATCGTGCCCCTGACCATCACGCCGGAGGAGGTCGTGGCCGAGGCGGGCAGCCCGGCGCGGCTGTCCGTCGAGCTGCTCACCGAGGAGCTCCGCTCCGACGCCGAGCACGCCTACGCCCGGCGCGAGGCCGAGCTGGGCGCCGAGACCATGCGCACGCTGGAGCGCCGGGTGGTCCTGTCGGTCCTGGACCGCAAGTGGCGCGAGCACCTCTACGAGATGGACTACCTCAAGGAGGGCATCGGCCTGCGGGCGATGGCCCAGCGCGACCCGCTCATCGAGTACCAGCGTGAGGGCTTCCAGCTCTTCCAGGCCATGACCGAGGCCATCAAGGAGGAGTCGGTCGGCTTCCTGTTCAACCTCGAGGTGACGGTGACGCCCGCGGCACCCGCCGGCGCCCCGGTCGGTGCGGCGGCCGCGGCCGCGGCGCCCGCCGGCCTCGC
>JBDIAU010000261.1:0-3920 GCA_039812565.1 Beutenbergiaceae bacterium | reverse complement strand
GGCCGGCCCAGCCGGGGAGTCGACCCAGTAGGGGCGCCCGAGCCCGGGCGGGGCTGTCACGAGCACCTGGCGCAGGCGGCGGATCGTCGCCGCGCGCCCAGCGATCACGTCGGCGACGTCCTTGGGCCCGACGCGTGGGACCGCGCCCGCCGCGCCGTCGTGAGCGCCGTCCGGCGGGCCGAGGACGAGCACCGCGCCGACGTGGAGCGGCGCGGGCCCGACGTCGGACGCCAGCTGCATGGCGTCGCCGGCGCTGATCCGCTCGACCGGGGTTCGTGCACGTCCCACCTGCCCACCCTGGCACCCGCCCCGCGCCGAGGCGTACGCACCGAAGGTCCGTTGACGGCACGCCGTGCGGGCGCGAAGACTTCGGACGGTCCATCGGCCCCGGCTCGGCGCCCCGGCCGGCCGCGGTCCGCGAGCGATTGGGGATGCGTGTGCTCACCCGCCTCACCCCGTTCCTGAGCTTCGACGGCAACGCTCGTGAGGCGATGGACTTCTACCACCGCGTCTTCGGCGGCTCGCTGGTGCGCAGCACCTACGGTGACCTCGGCGGCCGCAAGGAATGGACCGACCGCGTGATGCACGCCGTCCTCGAGACCGCCACCGGCCTGGTCCTCATGGCCTCCGACCAGGCGCCGGGCACCTCCCGCCGCGAGGGCAACGCCGTCGCGCTGAGCCTGAGCGGGGACAACGCCCCCGAGCTGCGCGGGTTCTGGGACCGGCTCGCCGACGGCGGCACGGTCACCGCACCGCTGGAGGTGCAGTCCTGGGGCGACGAGCTCGGCACGTGCGTCGACCGGTTCGGCGTCTCCTGGGTCGTCTCGATCGCCACCGCGCCGGTCTAGCGCGCCCGACGCCGCCCGCGCGACGCCCCGCCCGCCCCGGGGATGCCAGGCTGGGGCCCTCGACTCCAGGAGGGAGGGCCGATGGCCCCGCCGCGTCCGCACGTGCGTCCCTGGTGGTACGTCCTGAGACGCACGGCCCGGTCCTTCCAGGAAGACCGGGTGCTGGACCTGGCCGCCGGCCTGACCTACTACGGGATGCTCGCCGTCGGCCCGGCCGCGATCGCCGTCGTCTCCCTGCTCAGCCTCCTGGGCCAGAGCCAGGACGTCGTCACGCGGGTGCTCGACGCCATCGGCGAGATCGGCCCCGAGGCGGCGGTCGACACCGTCGAGAGCATCCTGGCCGAGCTGCCGCCGCCGCCGTCGGCCGGCACCGGGCTCGTCGTCGGTCTCGTCGGCGCGCTGTGGTCGGCGTCGGCGTACGTGGCGGCGTTCTCCCGGGCGATGAACCGCGTGCACGACGTCGAGGAGGGCCGGCCGTTCTGGCGCGCCCGCCCGTACATGCTCCTCGTCACGCTGCTCGTGCTCGCGATGCTCACGGTGGTCGCGGTGGGGCTCGTGGCGTCCGGGCCGGTCAGCCGGGTGCTCGTCCAGATCCTCGGCGTCGAGCCCGCCACGCTGAGCCTGTGGGGCTGGCTGCGCTGGCCGGTCGTGCTCGCGTTCGTCGTCCTCGTCGTCGCCGCGCTCTACCACGTGACGCCGAACGTCCGCCTGCTCCGGGCCCGCCTGCTGAGCGCGGGGTCCGTCGTCGCGATCCTCGGCTGGGTGGCGGCGTCGGCGGGCTTCAACCTGTACGTCACGCGCATCGGGCAGTACGACGTCGTCTACGGCTCGCTCGGCGGGCTCGTCGTCTTCCTGCTGTGGCTGTGGCTGGGCAACATCGCGCTTCTGGTCGGCGCGGAGCTCGACGCCGAGATCGAGCGGCTCCGCGAGCTCCGCGCCGGGCTGCCCGCCGAGGAGCAACTGCAGCTCCCGCCGCGGGACACGCGCGCGATCGGGCAGCGGGCCGCGCGTGCCGCCCGGGACGCCGAGGAGGCGCGCCTCATCCGGGAGCAGGCCGCGTAGCGGCGCGGCCGGCTCCGGGCAAGCCCGGGCTCGCACCGGGGCGGGGGCGTCGTGGCAGGCTGACGGGGTGCCGATGACGCTGAGGGTCGAGATCTTCACCGACGACCTCGACGCCGTCGTCGACTTCTACACGCGGGTGCTGGGCTTCCGGCTCGTCAGGGACGAGCGAGAGCACCGCGAGCGGTACGTGGCCCTCGAACGCGACCCCGTGCGGGTCGGCGCGGCGTGGCGGCTCGGCGTCTCCGCCCAGCACCGGAGGCCGCCGACCGGGGTGGAGCTGGTCCTCGAGGTCGACGACCTCGCGGCCGAGCGCGAGCGCGTGCTCGCGGCCGGATGGCCCATCGAGGAGGACCTCACCCTGCGGCCGTGGGGTCTCACGGACCTGAGGGTCCTCGACCCCGTCGGCCACTACCTGCGCCTCACCGACCGTGGGGCAGGGGCGCCCTGAGGGTCCGGCTCAGCGTGCCGTGCGCCGCTGGATGTTCGCCCACTCGTCGCGCAGCCCGACGGTCCGGTGGAAGAGCATCGGCTCGCGCGGGTCGTGCGCGAAGTACCCGAGGCGCTCGAGCTGGACGACGGCGCCCGGCGGCGTGTCCGCGAGGGCGGGCTCGGCGCGGCAGCCGGTGAGCAGCTCACGGCTCGCCGGGTTGAGCTCGTCCATCGGGTCCCCGGTCGCCTCCCCGGGCGCCGCGCTCGTGAAGAGCCGGTCGTACAGCGCGACCCTCGCGTCGACGGCGTGCGCGGCGGAGACCCAGTGGAGGGTGGCCTTGACGCGGCGTCCGTCGGGAGCGTTCCCGCCGCGGGTGGCCGGGTCGAAGGTGGCACGGACCTCGACCACCTGCCCGGCGTCGTCGGTGACGACGTCGGTGCACCGGACGAAGTACGCCCCGCGCAGCCGGACCTCGCGCCCCGGCGCGAGCCGGTAGAACTTCGGCGGCGGGACGAGCGCGACGTCGTCGCGCTCGATCCACAGCTCGCCGGTGAACGGCACGAGCCGGGTGCCGTCGTCGGGGTTCTCGGGGTTGTTGCCGACCTCGACCCACTCGACCACGGGGGCGCCGTCGTCGTCCACGGGCCAGCCCTCGAGCACGAGGCGGACGGGACGCAGGACGGCCATCCGGCGCAGCGCCGCGCGGTTGAGCTCGGTGCGCACGAACGACTCGAGCAGCTCGATCTCGTGACGGCTGTTGGTCCGCGAGACCCCGATGTACCCGCAGAACTCGCGGATCGCGGCGGCCGGGTAGCCGCGGCGGCGCATGCCGCGCAGGGTCGGCAGCCGCGGGTCGTCCCAGCCGTCCACCGTGCCGTCGGCGACGAGCTGCGCCAGCTTGCGCTTCGACATCACCGTGTGCGTGAGCTCGAGGCGGGCGAACTCGGTCTGGCGGGGCTGGTCGAACGGCAGCGGCAGCTGCTCGAGGTACCAGTCGTACAGCGGGCGGTGGCTGTCGAACTCGAGCGTGCACAGGGAGTGCGTGACGCCCTCGAGGGCGTCGCTCTGGCCGTGCGCCCAGTCGTAGGTGGGGTAGATGCACCAGGCGTCGCCGGTGCGGTGGTGGTGCGCGCGCCGGATCCGGTACATGACGGGGTCGCGCAGCTGCATGTTCTCGTGCTGCATGTCGATGCGGGCGCGCAGCACCCGGGCGCCGTCGGCGAACTCGCCGGCGCGCATCCGGCGGAACAGGTCCAGGTTCTCCTCGACCGACCGGTCGCGGTAGGGGCTCTCGACGCCTGGCCGGCCGTAGCCGCCCCGCTGGGCGGAGATCGTCTCGGCGTCCTGGTCGTCGACGTAGGCGAGCCCACGGCCGATGAGGTGCTCGGCCCACTCGTACAGCGCCGCGAAGTAGTCCGACGCGTAGAGCACGGGCTCCGGCGGTGCGAAGCCGAGCCACGTGAGGTCCTCGACGATGCCCTCGACGAACGCGGTGTCCTCGGTGTCGGGGTTCGTGTCGTCGAAGCGGAGGTTGCAGCGGCCGCCGAACTCGGCGGCGATCCCGAAGTCGACCGTGATCG
>JBDIAU010000260.1:0-3955 GCA_039812565.1 Beutenbergiaceae bacterium | reverse complement strand
CCAGCGAGAGGAGCTGGCTCATCTGGTACCGGATGTAGCCGACGATCTTGGCGTAGATCGTCCGGCCCAGCTCGACGGCGTGGACGAGGGTGCCGAAGTTGTCGTCCGTGAGGATCATCCGCGCGGCCTGCTTGGTCACCTCGGAGCCGCTGCCCATGGCCACGCCGATGTCCGCCTGCTTGAGCGCCGCGGCGTCGTTCACGGCGTCGCCGGTCATCGCCACGACGAGGCCCTCCTCCTGGAGCACGCGGGCCAGGCGCAGCTTGTCCTCGGGCGAGACGCGGCCGAACACGTGCAGGCCGGGCAGCATCCGCCGGAGGCGGTCGTCCGACATCGCCTGGAGCTCGGCGCCGCTGATCGCGCCCGGGGCCAGGCCCAGCTGCTCGCCGATGGCGTTGGCCGTCACCGCGTGGTCACCCGTGATCATCCGCACGTCGATCCCCGCGCGCAGCGCGATGGTCACCGCCGCCTTGGCCTCCGGCCGGAGCGGGTCGATGATCCCCACGAGGCCGACGAAGCCCAGGCCGGTGGTCAGCGCCATCGGGTCGCTCGCGAGCGTCGCCAGCTCGTCCTCCTCGACGAACCGGGCCGCGAAGGCGAGGACGCGCAGGCCCTTGCCTCCCATCCGGGCGTTCGCCGCCTCGATCTCCGAGCGGCTGCCCGCGAGCGGGGCCTGGCTGCCGGACATCGGGCCGCCGGCCTCCGAGCAGCGCGCGAGGACCACGTCCGGACCGCCCTTGACCAGCGCGATCACCCGGGAGGCGCCGTCGACCTCGATGCGATGGAAGGTCGCCATGAACTTGTACTCGGAGTCGAACGGCACCTCCGCCAGCCGCGGGTACTCCCGCCGGGACTCCTCCGCGTCGACGCCGAGCTTCGCCGCGAGGACGACGAGCGCAGCCTCCGTCGGGTCCCCGACGACGTCCCCGGCGTCGGAGACCGTCGCGTCGCTGCAGAGCACGAGGCCGTAGGCGAGCCGCGTGAAGTCCGGGACCTCGACGCCGGCGGCCGAGAGCACCCGGCCGACCTTGCGGTAGCCCTCCCCCTCGACCGTGTACGTGTGCGAGCCCGTGAAGATGGTCGAGACCATCATCTGGTTGAGCGTCAGCGTGCCGGTCTTGTCGGTGTTGATCGCGCTCGTGGCGCCCAGCGTCTCGACGTCGGTGAGGTTCTTGACCACGGCCTTCGCCTCGGCGAGCTGCTTGGCCCCGTACGAGAGCATCGCGGACACGAACGTGGGCAGGCCTGTGGGGATCGCCGAGATCGCCATGGCGATGCCCAGGAGCAGCACCTCCTGGCCCGGCATGCCCCGGAACAGGCCGACGACGACGATGATCGCCACCGCGCCCCAGGCGATCGCCCCGAGCACGTGGGTGAGGGCCTCGAGCTCCTTCTGCAGCGGCGAGCGGGTGCGCTGGACGGACGAGAGCATCGTCGCGATCTGACCCATCTGGGTCTGCATCCCCGTCGCGGTGACCACCATGCTCGCGGTGCCCCGGGTCACCGACGTGTTCTGGAAGAGCATGTTCGTCCGGTCGCCGATGCCGACGTCCGCGGACGGCAGGACGGCCGCGTCCTTCGCGATCGGCGCGCTCTCGCCCGTGAGGGCGGCCTCCTGCGTCTCGAGCGTCGCCGAGCGGACCAGCCGGCCGTCGGCCGGCACGATGTCACCCGCCTCGAGGAGGACCACGTCCCCCGGGACCAGGTCGACCGCCGGGACGAGCACCAGCGAGCGGTCCCGGACCACCTTGCTCTGCGGGACCTGCATCTTGGCCAGCGCGTCGACGCTCGCCCGCGCCTTCAGCTCCTGGCTCGTGCCCAGGACGACGTTGAGGACGACGAGGAACGCCACGACCAGGCCCGTCGAGACCTCGCCGATGGCGATGCTGACCAGGGTGACCGCGATGAGCATGATGTTCATCGGGTCCCGGAGCTGGCCGAGCGCGACGGCCGCGACCGAGGGTGGCTTCTCCCCGGTGATCTGGTTCGGGCCGTGCTCGGCCAGGCGGCGGGCGGCCTCGTCGTGGCCGAGGCCGTCCTCGGCGTCCACGCCGAGGACGGCGAGAACCTCCTCGGCGGTCTGGGCGTGCGGCGCCTCGAGGTCGTGGGCGGGTGTGGGCGTCATGGCGGCAGCTCCCGGCTGGACGCGGCGTGGTGCGCCGGGAGCCGGCGTCGCCGCGAGCCACCCGACGTCCCGCAGCGTACGCCGGGGTCCTGACCTCGCACGGCGTCTCGCGCCCCAGCCGGCGGGCGGCGGGTCCGAACGGAGCCGCTCAGGCTCGGCTCAGGCCATGAGCCGAGAGGCTCACCGGCGAAGCTTGTCCAGCGCGGGCTCGATCCGCTTCTGCGCGAGCTCCGACCACCGGCTCACGACCGGCGTGACCCGATGGACGGCCGGCGTGACCTTCGCGACCGCGGGCGACGTCCAGCGGACGACGGTCGGGCTCATCCGGTCCAGGTAGTGCTGAACGAGCGAGGCCTGGGTGTAGGCGGGCTCCGGCGGGGCCTCGGCGATCTCGAAGAGCTCCTCGACGCCGAGGTCCTCGACCAGGTCCTGCGGGACCTCCTCGCCGAGGACGTCCTCGGCCACGGGACCGGCCGCGTCGACGGCGGCCTCGCCGTCGTCCTCCTCGCCGCGGTGCCGGTGCACGCCCGCCTGCAGGGCCTCGCGCCAGCCCTCTCCCGGGGCGTTGCGGCGGGCGAGGACCGTGAGGACGGTCGCCGCACCGCCGACACTCAACATCATCGCCATCACCACTCCGACCATGGCCTCAGTATCACCCGGAGCCCGGGATCGGCCCGGAGGCGACGTCGGCGCGTCGCCCCTCGACCTGGAGCGACGTCCCGCTGTGGACCTGGTCACACTCGGGCCTGCTCAGACGGGGACGACGCGGTCCTCCCGGAGGCGCTGGCTGACCACCGTGGTCACGCCGTCGCCGCGCATCGTGACGCCGTACAGCGCGTCGGCGATCTCCATGGTCCGCTTCTGGTGCGTGACGACGACGAGCTGGCTGTCGCGTCGCAGCTCGGTGAAGATCTCCAGGAGCCGGCCGAGGTTCACGTCGTCCAGCGCCGCCTCCACCTCGTCCATCACGTAGAACGGGCTGGGCCGCGCCTTGAAGATCGCGACCAGCAGCGCGACCGCCGTGAGCGAGCGCTCGCCGCCCGAGAGCAGGGACAGCCGCTTCACCTTCTTGCCGGGCGGGCGGGCCTCCACCTCGACGCCGGTCGTCAGCATGTCCTCGGGGTCGGTGAGCAGCAGCCGGCCCTCGCCGCCCGGGAACAGGCGGGCGAAGACGCCCTCGAACTCCCGTGCCGTGTCCTCGAACGCGGCGGCGAAGACGCGCTCCACGCGCTCGTCGATCTCGCTCACGATCGCCAGCAGGTCCGCCCGGCTCTTGCGCAGGTCGGCCAGCTGCGTGGTGAGGAAGTGGTGCCGCTCCGCCAGGGCCGCGTGCTCCTCGAGGGCCAGCGGGTTCACCCGGCCGAGCCGGGCGAGCGCCCGCTCCGCGGCCTGGAGGCGCCGCTCCTGCTGCTCACGGACGTACGGGGTGTCCGGCCCGGGCTCGCCGTCGGCTCCGAGCTGCCCCGGGACCGGCCGGTCCGGGCCGAGCTCCGCGACGAGGACGTCGGGCTCGAGGCCGAGCTCCTCGAGCGCGCGCAGCTCCAGCGCCTCGATCCGCAGTCGCTGCTCGGCCCGGGCCACCTCGTCCTGGTGGACCTCGTCCGTGAGCTCGGCCAGACGGGCGCCCACCTCGTCGAGCCGTGACCTCAGCCGAGCCGTCTCCCGGTCGCGCTCCGCACGCTCGGCCTCGACGCGCTCGCGCTCGGCCGCCGCCCGCGCGAGCGCGGCCTCGACGACGACGATCGCCCGCGCCGCGACCTCCGCCACTGCGGTGGCGACCGCCGCCTGCTCGGCACGGCGGCGGGCGCGCTGCTCCGCGCGCTCCCGGGC
>JBDIAU010000259.1:0-3960 GCA_039812565.1 Beutenbergiaceae bacterium | reverse complement strand
TCCCCGGGTGTGGACCGCGGTGGTGCTCCTCAACTCGGTGATCCTCACCGTGTTCCTGTGGCACATGACCGCGCTGGTGATCGCGGGACTCGCGCTCGTGGGGAGCGGGATCTACCCGCACCCGCCGGTCGCCTCCGCGGCGTGGTTCGCGCTGCGGCTCCCGTGGCTCGCCCTGCTCTCGGCGCTCCTCGCGGGCCTGGTCCTCCTCATGAGGCGGTGGGAGGCGCCGATCCCCTCGGACCCGCAGGAACGCCCGTCACCCTGGGCGGTCGGCTCGGGGGTCGGGGCGGTCCTCGTCGGGATGACCCTGCTCGCTGCCTCTGACACGGGGGGCCTGGCCCCGACGGTCGTCGGCATCCCCGTGGTGGAGCTGGCGCTCGTCGCGGCGGGTCTGACCGTGCTCACCCGGGCCGGTCGGTGGCGGTCCTGAGCAGGGCGAGGTCGCGGCCCTACCCCGAGGAGCCGGGGAAGCTGACCGACCGTGCGTTCGGCGGGAGGAGGGGGGCCTCAGCCGGCGGAAACCTCCGGGACCCGTCGCAGCCGGTACCACTGGGGCGCCGTCGTGCTCATCGGCCACCCCAGCCCCGTGGTCTCCGCAGCCTGGACCGAGACCATCTCCCAGCCGGCGAACGCGTCCTCGACCTCCGCCTGCGAGACGCCCTCTAGCAGGGAGCGCGCGCGGGTCGGCTGGAACGCGAGCATCAGCACCGTGGCGCCCGGGTTCGCGAGCGCGGTGACGCCCCGCCCGACGGCCCGCCGCTGCGCGGCCTTGAGGCCCTGGAAGCAACCGACGTCGAGGAAGAAGTCGAACGTGCCGAGCTCCGCGGCGGGAAGGTCCGTCACGTCGCCCACGACGAAGGTGACCCCCGGGCCACCGCGGCGCCTCGCTGCGGCGATGGCCCGGGGCACGACGTCGATCCCGACGGCGCCCCAGCCGCGCCGAGCGAGCTCGGAGGTGTACATCCCCCTCCCGCAGTCGACGTCGAGCGCCCGGCCGAGCGGACGCGTCCGCTCCGCGTCCTCCCGGTCCAGCAGCGCCTTGACCGTTTCCACCGCCGCGGCGCCGTAGCGTTCCCACGGCGTGAACCCGAGGCGATACATCACCGCATACCTCATCGGCTCGGCCTCCGACACCCTCGGACGAGTCGCCGGGTGCGACGACCTCCTCATGCTCGCGCTGATTATCCGGGGAGATCACAGAACAAAAGAATGGTCGTCATCCAGGACCGAAAGTCCCTTGTTGCGATTCCGTCGACCGGAGGAGCGTCGAACGTGGGGGGCGCGCAACGGGGCGCGCCCCGGCACGGAGGGAGCGGGAGACATGGCGAAGATCTCGATGGCGAGCGCGTCCGAGTCGCAGCGCCAGTCCGGCCCAGGCTTCGAGGGCATCGGGGCGGACCTCGGCGGAGGCTGGACCGCCGGCGTGAGCCGCATGGACGTGGACCTGGACGCGGCGGACCTCTACACCGGGCTCCCGGGCGACGCCTGCCCGCTCGAGCACCTCGGCTACGTGATCAAGGGCAAGTTCGTCGTCACCTGGCCGGACGGGGTGGAGGAGGTGTTCGAGGCCGGCGACGCCTTCCACATCATGCCGGGGCACAAGCCCAGGTACGTCGCGGGCCTGGAGGTGGTCGACTTCACGCGCACCGAGGACGCGGAGCCGGTCATGGCGCACCTGCAGAGCCGGGTGGCGGAGATGATGGCTCGGATGGAGGCCGCACTAGCGGCGCAGAAGTAGCGCCGAAGCTCCGCGACACGTGCCGGGGCGGTAGAGCGCGGGTCACGTGGTCGCGGCAGTGGGAGCTGCCTTCAGCAGCCGAGCGCTCCGGTACCGGATGTCTCCGGTGGCCATCCGGACGTAGTTCCTCGTGCCCTCGAGGCCGGCGAACGGGCGGATCAGCGGGTGGACGACGCGGGGGAACCACGCCTCGATGAGCGCGACCTTGCGCGCGTTGTCGAGGCTGAGGGCGTGGAGCACCTCCGGCGTCACGTCGCGCTGCTGCGCCAGCTCCAGCGCGCACGAGTCGAACTGGCGGAGCACGGTGTCCAGCCGCTCGCCCCGGTCGCGAAGGTCGGCCCACAGCAGCGCACCGCCGGGCCGGAGGACCCGGTGGACCTCGGCGAGAAAGCGGTCCATGTCGCCGTAGCAGTGGGACGACTCGATGTTGACGACGGCGTCGAAGGACTGATCGGCGAAGGGCATCGACTGCGCGTCACCGTGCACGAAGCGCAGTCCGGGCGCCTGCCGGTGCCGCACGCAGTGGGCGATCGCCGTCGTCGAGAAGTCGAGCCCCGTCATCGTGCGCGGACGCAGGTAACGCGCGACGTACGAGGCTCCTCCCCCTCGCCCGCACCCGACCTCGAGCACGTCCTTGCCCTCGAGAGGGGACTCCCCGACCGTGTGTCGGTAGAGCTGGATGCAGAAACGGTCCGACTCGTCAGCCGGGTCCAGAACCAGGGGCGGGTCGCCCGGCTCCAGCGGTGCGTAGCCGTAGTTCATGAAGGCCCACTCGGGCCTGGTGACGCGCGCCGCCAGCAGCTCGTAGCAGGCCCGCCAGGCCAGTTGACGTGCAGTCATGGCGCGAACCTACCCCGCGCGTCCAGCGCACGGCTCCGTGCACGAGGAGCCGTCACGGCGTCGGGATCAGCTCGGCAGCCAGATGGGCGAGGGCAGGCAGGTGGCTTGCCGTGGTGGTCTCGACGAACCGGGCGACGAGGTCCGCGACGGCGCCGTCGTCCCCGGCCTCCTCGGCCGCCTGGATCGAGAGGTCGAGGAGCAGGAACGCCCACGCGGTCTGACGCAGTGCCGCGTCCGCCGCGTAGGCGGTACGGACGGTGTCCAGGTCGATGGCCACGCCGGCTGCGGTGAGCTCGTCTCGGTACGCGCGCAGGACGGTGGCCTCGATGTCTGCCGGGGGCGTCACGCCGCCCGTGGCGGGCAGGTTGCACAGGAGCTGACCGAGGTCGGAGCCGAGCGGCCCCGGACCGAGCATCTGCCAGTCGAGCGCCACGAGCTGCGGGGCGCCGTCGGGGCCGGGGCGCACGAGGAGGTTGTCGGTGTTGGCGTCGTGGTGGCAGAGCGTCTGCGGGACCGCGTCGAGGGCCGCGAGCAGGCGGTCCGCGTGCAGCATGACCTGCTCGAGGGCGGCGATCGCCGGGCCGGCACGCTCCGGCCTCAGTCCGCGGTAGCTGTCGGAGGCGTGGCGGGACTCGTTCATGAGCCGCTCGAAGGAGGGCCTGCAGAGGGCGTGGAAGCCGCGCAAGAAGTCCCGGTTCAGCCACGGCACGTCGGGGATCGGCGTGCCCGTGAGGTAGCGGGCGTGGAACCGGGCGATGGCCCGCGCCGCCACCTCGTACTCCGCCTCGGTCCAGACGGCGCGGTCGATCGGCCCCAGGTCCTCGAACCACATCCACACCGTCGCGGGCGCCGGCTCGACGACGCCGAAGCTGCGTGGGGTGGCCATGCCGGCGATGTCGTCGAGCAGGTGGGAGGTCAGGACGTCGGCCTCGCGCCGCCAGTAGATGGCGTCCGTCGGACGGTCAAAGGCGTGGCCCGTCTCGACCGGGGAGCGGACGACCTTGAGCACCGCCGACCAGGGCACCACAGGAGGCTCGCGGTCGGAGCCCTCGACGTCGCCGCGCCCGCCCACGACGTGCCCTGACACCCGGAAGAGCCCACCCGAGGTCGGGTTCCCAGCTGCCCCCACGGCGAGCGGCTCCACCGACCAGTCGACGAGGCGGGCACGGTCGAGGCCCACCACGGCGACGGCGATCGACTCCAGCGCCGCGACGTCGGCCGAGAGGGCGCGGACGATATCGTCCGCACCCGGGGCGTGGGGAGCCTGGTCCGGAACAGATTCCGGTCCGTCCGACGTCCTCTCGTGCGCCATGTCACCCCTCCTTCCGGGCAGAGACTCTCACCCTCCGACCCCCGCGCGCACGGGGCGACCGGCAGAGCCC
>JBDIAU010000258.1:0-3992 GCA_039812565.1 Beutenbergiaceae bacterium | reverse complement strand
CTTGTCCTTGGCGAAGAACCACACGCAGACGGGGATGCCGGTGGACCGGAACAGCTGGGTGGGCAGGGCGACCATGCAGGAGACGAGGTCGGCCTCGACGATCCGTGCCCGGATCTCCCCTTCGCCACCCGAGTTCGTGGACATGGACCCGTTCGCCATGACCACGCCCGCCGACCCACCCGGGGTCAGCTTGGCGAGGATGTGCTGGATCCAGGCGTAGTTCGCGTTCCCCGCCGGCGGCACCCCGTATTTCCAGCGGGGGTCCTTCTCGGCGCGGGCCCAGTCCTTGACGTTGAACGGCGGGTTGGCCATGACGTAGTCGGCCTGCATGTCGGGGTGCAGGTCGAGGGCGAAGGTGTCCCCCCACCGGGGGCCGAGCTTGGCGTTGAGGCCGTGGATGGCGAGGTTCATCTTCGCCATCCGCCAGGTGCGTTCGTTGAGCTCCTGCCCGTAGACGGAGATGGCGGTGCGGTCCTCGTGGTGGCGGTCGAGGAACTTCTCGGTCTGCACGAACATGCCGCCGGAGCCGCAGCACGGGTCGTAGACCCGCCCGGAGTAGGGCTCGAGCACCTCGACCAGCACCCGGACCACGCCGGGCGGGGTGTAGAACTCCCCGCCGCGCTTGCCCTCGGCGCTGGCGAACTTCCCGAGGAAGTACTCGTAGACCTCGCCCAGGACGTCCCGGGCCCGCGCGGCGCCCTGCCCGGTGAACCGGGCGCTGTTGAACAGGTCGATGAGTTCGCCGAGGCGGCGCTGGTCCACGTTGTCCCGGTTGAAGATCCGCGGCAGGGTCGCGGCGAGGGTGGGGTTGGCGCCCATGACCAGGTCCATCGCGTCGTCGATGAGTTCGCCGATCGACTTCGGCGCCCGCCCGTGCTCCGCGGGAAGGCCCTTGGCGTGCTCGGCAAGGTAGGCCCACCGCGCCGTCGGCGGGATCCAGAACACGCCGCTGCCGGTGTACTCGTCGACGTCGTCGATGAGCCGGGCGACCTGCTCGTCCCGCATGCCCTGCACCTCGAGCTCGGCGCGGATCTGCTCGCGCCGTTCGTCGAAGGCGTCCGAGACGTACTTCAGGAACACCAGCCCGAGGATCACGTCCTTGTACTGGGAGGCGTCCATGGATCCGCGGAGCTTGTCCGCCGCCTTCCAGAGCGTGTCCTTGAGCTCTTTGAGCGTGGTGGGCGCCGCCGGGTCCGGCGTTCTCCTTCTTGGGGGCACGGTCAGCCTTCCTGTGAGGGATTGTGCGGGGTGGTGACGGTCAGGGCGCCGGTCACCACGCCGTCGGTCAGGGTCTCAGCCAGTTCCGACAAAGCGTGAAGCCGCGTCTGCGCGGCGGAGCGGTGTTGCTCGACGACGGCGAGTGCCGCCTCGAGCGCCGCGGCCTGGCTCGCCGGGGCGAGCCGCACCGACCAGGATCGCCAGCGCGCCGTCGCGGAGGCGCTACGCAGGTCCTGGGCGACAACGGCGGCGATCAGGCCCGGTTCGCGGGTGCGGTCGAGGCGCAGGACCCGGGCGGGCGCGGTGACCACGGAGAAGCCCTCGACGTCGACGACGGCACCGACCGCGGGGGAGGTGCAGAACACGACGTCGCCCGGCTCGGTGTAGCGGCCGGCGGGGTAGCGGGCGCTGAAGGTCAGGCGGTCCAGGGTGCGTTCTCCGATGCGGCGGGCGCCGAGGACCTCGTCCGGGCCGATGACGCGGACGCTCCCGCCGGTGGCGATGTCGGCCGGGTCGAGCCGGTTGCCGGGGATCACGCGCGCCGCGCCCGCGGCGACGAGGTCTCCGAGTGTGGCTGTGCGCGTGGACGTGGGTTCCCGGTGCTCGACGGCGAAACGAAGGTCCGGGGCCGACGTCGCCGCCCGCGTTGCCTCCTCGACGAGTTCGGCGACCTTGAGCGCGGTGTCGGCCGGGGGTGTGCGAGGGCGCAGTGGCCGCGGGCTCGGCGTGCCGACCAGGTCGCCCGAACCTGCGAGCAGGGCGCTCGTCGTGGCGAACCGGGCGAAGCGGAAGGCGTGGGCCCGGACCGTGGCGCGGTCGGCGAGCGCGGCGACGATGTCCGTCACGACGTCCTCGGCGACCGCGTCCGTGAGTGCGACGCCGCCGAGGTCGGCGACCGTGGTCCAGCGCTTGCCGATCGGGACGTCCGGGTGTGCCGGGCCCAGCACCCAGATCGCGAGGCGCTGCTGCGGACGGGCGGTCCACAGCCGCTGGGGGAGTCTCAGGACGGCGCGCACCCGGTCCGTGCGCAGCAGGGCCGTACGGGCGGCGTCCACCGCGGCGGTCCGGGGGCGGTCGGCGAGAGCGGAGGCAGGGCCGATGACGACGGCGCGGTCGTCGTCGTCCATGGCGACGGCGACGTCGTCGATCGCGGCGAGGACCTCTTCGTCGGACATGACGGGCCGAGCGGGTGAGGGGTACTGCGCGAGGACCAGGGTGCGGCCCGGGAGGGCGAGGCGGCCGGCGTCGTCGGCCGCGACGTCGCCGGGCCACCAGCCGTGGGCGAGGAGTCGTCGCCGGGCCAGGCGGGCCATCGGCGAACCACCGCGCCCTGAGGGCAGCGCCACGGTGGGGAGGTCGGCGTCGGCGAGCAGGCGCCCCAGCGCCACCAGCAGGTCGCTTCCGCCGGAGGGGTCGACCACCGTTGTCTCGGGCGCGGGGCCGAGTGCGGGCGCGCCGAGGAGGGCGGCGGCCAGGCGAGCCGTCAGGTCCAGCGCGGCGGGGGTCAGCACGGTGTCGGCGTAGGGGCGAGGGCCGTGCCGGAACCGGTGCGCCATGAGCGCCTCCACGGCGGCGGCGGGGGTGTACGCCGCGGACGCGACGGCGTCGGCGTGGACGGCGAGGTCGCCCAGGTGCTCACCGAGGGCGGCGACCTCGGCGTAGAGGGCGGCGTCGTGGGGGTCGACGTCATCGGCGAGGTCGATCAGCTCAGCCGGGCGAAGATGGGTCAACTGCTCGTCGGTGGTCGCCTTGACGGCCAGGAGCGCGGTGAGGCCTGCGAAGGCGGTGGCTCCGTCCGGGGCGCCGGGCGTCGCCGCGGCGTCGAGGGCGGCGAAGAGGGCGAGCTCCTCACGGACGTCAAGGCTGTTGCCGTGTCCCGTGGCCAGGAGCCAGTCGGCGACCTCGTGGGCGTCGAGCAGCACCTGGGTCCCGCTGCGGACGGCGGGTTCGGGGAAGGGATGGTCCGTCCCCGCGCTGCGGGTGCGCCACATCGAGACCACCGGTCGTTGCACCCGGGCGAGCGCGGCGACGTCGGGCAGGGTGAGCAGGAGGCGGTGCCCGCTCGACGTCGTGGTCATCGCGGCGGCCTCCTCTCGCGTTGGCGGCATCGGCGCACGTGGGGAAGTCGCAGCCGCGCTCGCACCCTAGCCCGATACGGGACGGATTCGCTTGTGGAGCGTGATAAGCCCCCTTATCGCAGCGCAGGTGGGCTGGAGGGCGCCCACGGGCCCAGGGTCAGGGTCGACGCAGCACCGCGTCCCCGAACCGCGAGGAGCCCCCGCGATGAGCACATCCGAGAACACCCAGCCCATGCCGGGCGACACCGTCAGCACGCCGATCCCGCCCGTTCCGACCCACTACCCGGCACCGCCGACGGCCTCTGCGACCGGACCCGCGTCCGCCGTCGGCGCCGAGCCTGACGGGGTGGGCAACCGGGCGGCGCCCACGCTGGCGACGAAGCGCCGCCGGTGGGTCTGGCCGGTCGCTGCGGGCGGAGCCTTCCTGCTCGGGATCGGCGTGGGGGGAGCCGGCGGCGGCGACCCGACCGCCTCCGAGGAGTACCAGCAGGTGCTCGAGCAGCGCGACAACGCCAGGGACGCGCTGGGAAGCGCCGACGCCCGGGCGGCGGCCGCGGAGTCGCGAGCGCAGGAGGCCATCGACGCCGCGACCGCTCGCGAGGCCGAGCTCGACACCCGAGAGGCCGCCGTCGCAGCACGCGAGGCCGCGGTCACGGGCGCCGAGCAGCAGGCCGCCGCGAACCAGGTGGGGAACGG
>JBDIAU010000257.1:0-4002 GCA_039812565.1 Beutenbergiaceae bacterium | reverse complement strand
CGGCTCGACGGGCTGCCCGACGGCGCCGGCCTCAACATCGCCCACGAGGCGGTCGACCGGCACGCCGCCGGCGCCCGTGCGGAGCACGTCGCCCTGCGCTGGCTGGGCCGCCACGGGGAGCGCGAGGAGATCACGTTCGCCCAGCTGGCGCGGCGGTCGAGCGCCGTCGCCCACGTGCTCGAGGGCCTGGGCCTGCATCCCGGCGACGCCGTGTTCACGCTCACCGGTCGCGTGCCGGCGCTGTACGCCGTCGCCCTCGGCACGCTCAAGGCCAGGGGCGTCCTGTGCCCGCTGTTCTCCGCCTTCGGCCCGGAGCCGGTGCGGCAGCGCCTCGCGCTCGGCGGCGGCCGCGTGCTCGTCACCACCCGCGCCGCCTACGAGCGCAAGGTGGCCGGGGTCCGCGAGACCCTCCCGCGGCTCCAGCACGTGCTCCTCGTCGACGTCCCGGCCGGGCAGCCGACGCCGACGGGCACGACGAGCCTCGCCGCGCTCCTCGCCGGCGCACCCGAGTCCTATCGCATCGGCCCCACCGACCCCGGGACGCCCGCGCTGCTGCACTTCACCAGCGGGACCACCGGCGCGCCCAAGGGCGCCGTCCACGTCCACGAGGCCGTCGTCGCCCACGCCGCGACCGCCCGGTTCGCGCTGGACCTGCACCCGCAGGACGTCTTCTGGTGCACCGCGGACCCGGGCTGGGTGACGGGCACGTCGTACGGGATCGTCGCGCCGCTCACGCTGGGCGTGACGAGCGTCGTCGACGAGGCCGAGTTCGATGCCGAACGCTGGTACGCCACGCTGCGGGACGAGCGCGTGACGGTCTGGTACACCGCCCCGACGGCGGTGCGCCGGCTCATGCGCGCGGGCGGCGCCCGGCCGGACCTGCCCGACCTGCGCTTCGTCGCCAGCGTCGGCGAGCCCCTCAACCCCGAGGCGGTGCGGTGGGGGCTCGACGTGCTCGGGGTGCCCATCCACGACAACTACTGGCAGACCGAGACCGGCGGCATCGTCGTCGCCAACACGGCGGCGGCGCCGATCCGCCCCGGCTCGATGGGCCGCGCGCTGCCGGGATTCGACGTCGCGGTCCTGCGCCGGGGCCCGGCCGGGGTCGAGGTGCACGACGGCGCCGTCGACGTCCTCGCCGAGCCGGGCGTCGAGGGCGAGCTCGCGGTGCGCACCGGGTGGCCGTCGATGTTCCGCGGCTACCTCGGCGACGACGCGCGGTACCGGCGCTGCTTCGCGGGCGGCTGGTACCTCACGGGGGACCTCGCCTCGATGGACGCCGACGGGTACGTCTGGTTCACCGGCCGCGCCGACGACGTCATCAAGTCCTCCGGCCACCTCATCGGGCCCTTCGAGGTCGAGAGCGCGCTCATGGAGCACCCGGCGGTGGCGGAGGCCGGCGTCGTCGGGCTGCCGGACGCGGTGGCCGGGGAGGTCGTCGTCGCCTTCGTCGTCCCGCGTCCCGGGGTCGCGCCGACGGACGCCCTGGTCCGCGAGATCGTCGGCTTCGGGCGGTCCCGGCTCGGCGCCGCCGTCGCACCGCGGCGCGTCACCCTCGTGCCCGACCTGCCCCACACCCGCAGCGGCAAGGTCATGCGCCGGCTGCTGCGCGCCCGCGAGCTCGGGCTGCCCGTCGGCGACCTCTCGACCCTCGAGCAGGAGCCCGAGCAGCAGACGCCGACCCGACAGGAGGAACGGTGAGCACGCCCACCGCACGCGCCCCCGCCCCCGGCCCGACGGCCGAGGACCCCGGGCTGCTGCGCACGATGACGCTGATCCGGCGCTTCGAGGAGCGGTGCGTCGAGCTGTACAGCGCGGCACGGATCCGCGGGTTCATGCACCTGTACATCGGCGAGGAGGCCGTCGCCGCCGGGGTGAGCGCCGCGCTGCGCCCGGACGACGCCGTCGTCTCGACCTACCGCGAGCACGGCCACGCGCTCGCCAAGGGCGTGCCGGCCCGCGCGGTGATGGCCGAGATGTTCGGCCGCGTCGAGGGCTGCAGCCGGGGCCGCGGCGGCTCGATGCACCTGTTCGACGTCGCCCGGCGCTTCTACGGCGGCAACGCGATCGTCGCCGGTGGCCTGCCCATCGCCGTCGGCCTCGCGCTCGCCGACTCGATGGCCGGGCGGGACCGCGTGACGGTGTGCTTCTTCGGCGACGGCGCGGTGGCCGAGGGGGTGTGCCACGAGTCCTTGAACCTGGCGGCGCTGTGGCGCCTGCCCGTCGTCTTCGCGTGCGAGAACAACCGCTACGCGATGGGGACCGCGCTGGAGCGCTCCCACGCGCAGACCGACCTGGCCGTCCGCGGCGCCGCGTCCGGCATGCCCGCCTGGGCCTGCGACGGGATGGACGTCCGCGCGTGCGCCGAGTCGGGCCGGCGGGCCGTCGCGCACGCCCGCTCCGGCGCCGGGCCGTGCTTCGTCGAGCTCCGCACCTACCGGTTCCGCGCCCACTCGATGTACGACCCGGAGCTGTACCGCACCAAGGCCGAGGTCGAGGAGTGGCGCCGGCGCGACCCGTTGCCGGCGCTCGCGGCCGACCTCCTCGCGCGCGGGACCCTCACCGCCGACGACGTCGAGCGCCTGGGCGCCGACGTCGAGGCGGAGGTGGACGAGGCCGTCGCCTTCGCCGAGGCGGGCACGCTCGAGCCGGTCGCCGACCTCACCCGGTTCGTCTCCGCCCGGGACCTGCGAGGTGCCCGATGACCGCGGCGACCCCCGCCGGGACGACCTTCCGCGAAGCCTTCCGCGAGGGGGTCCGTGACGCGCTGCTGCGGGACCCGCGGGCGTTCGTCGTCGGCGAGGACGTGGGCCGGTACGGCGGGTGCTTCGGGGTGACGCGCGGCCTGCTCGAGGAGTTCGGGCCGGAGCGCGTCCGCGACGCGCCGCTGTCCGAGGCGGCGTTCACCGGCGCGGGGATCGGCGCAGCCCTGGGCGGCCTGCACCCGATCGTCGAGATCATGACGGTGAACTTCGCCCTCCTCGCGCTCGACCAGCTGGTCAACAACGCCGCGACGCTCCTGCACATGTCCGGCGGTCAGCTTCCCGTCCCGCTGGTCGTCCGGATGACCACGGGCGCCGGGCGCCAGCTCGCCGCGCAGCACTCGCACAGCTTCGAGGGATGGTTCGCGCACGTGCCCGGCCTGCGGGTGGTGGCCCCGGGGACGATCGACGACGCCCGGTGGATGCTCTGGGCGGCGCTGCAGGACCCCGACCCGGTCGTCATCGCCGAGAACGGCGCGCTGTACCCGATGACGGCCCCGCTTGACGCGTCGCTCGACGGCGTCGAGCTCGACCACGCGGCGGTCCGCCGCCCCGGGTCCGACGTCTCGCTCGTCACGTACGGCGGGTCCCTGCCCAAGGTGCTCGAGGCGGCGGACGTGCTCGCCGCCGAGGGTGTCGACGCCGAGGTCCTCGACCTCCGCGTGCTGCGCCCGCTCGACGACGCCGCCCTCCTGGCCACCGTGGCCCGCACCCACCGCGTGGTGGTGGTCGACGAGGCGTGGCGCAGCGGCAGCCTGGCGGCGGAGGTCTGCGCCCGCCTCATGGAGCAGGCCTTCTACGAGCTCGACGCCCCGGTCGTGCGGGTCTGCAGCGCCGAGGTGCCGATGCCGTACGCGCAGCACCTCGAGCAGGCCGCGCTGCCCCAGGTGGAGAGCATCGTCCGGGCCGTGCGGGAGCTGGTGACGCGTCGTGGCTGAGTTCCGGATGCCGGCCCTGGGCGCGGACATGGACGCGGGAACGGTGGTCGCCTGGCTCGTCTCCCCCGGCGACCACGTGTCCCGGGGGGACGTGGTGGCCGAGGTGGACACGGAGAAGTCCGTCATCGACGTCGAGGTGTTCGCGACGGGCACGATCGAGGAGATCCTCGTCCCGGTCGGCGAGCGGGTTCCGGTCGGCACGCCGCTGGCGCGGATCCGGGAGGACGAGCCCGCGGGCCCGCCCGAGGCGGCACCGACGCCGACGACGGCGCCCGAGCGGGTCGCGGCGTCGCCGAGATCGG
>JBDIAU010000256.1:0-4025 GCA_039812565.1 Beutenbergiaceae bacterium | reverse complement strand
CCGTCGTCAGCGCGGTCGTGACGGTGACCGACAGCCACGGCGTCGCGGCGACCGCCAGGAGGAGGCCCCCCAGGCCGAGGACGCCGGCGACGGCCGGCGCCCGGCCGACGGCCGGCCGACTCACTGCCCCGCCGGGCGCAGGCGGGCCGCGATCTGGACGGCCCGCACGGCCGCCGCCGCCTTGTCGCGGGACTCCTGGTACTCCAGCTCGGGCACCGAGTCGGCCACGAGCCCCCCGCCGGCCTGCACCATCGCGACCCCGTCGCGCACGAGCGCCGTCCGGATCGCGATCGCCATGTCCATGTTCCCGGCGAAGTCGAAGTAGCCGACCGTGCCGCCGTAGATCCCGCGGCGGGACGGCTCGAGCTGGTCGATGAGCTCGATCGCGCGGGGCTTCGGCGCGCCCGAGAGGGTGCCGGCGGGGAACGTCGCGACCAGCGTGCCCAGGGCCGTGGCGTCGTCGCGCAGGTGCCCGACGACGGTCGAGGTGATGTGCATGATGTGGCTGTACCGCTTGATCGCCATGAACTCGACGAGCTCGACCGTCTCGGGCCGGCACACCTTCGCGAGGTCGTTGCGCGAGAGGTCGACGAGCATGAGGTGCTCGGCGAGCTCTTTCGGGTCCGCGAGCAGCTCGTCAGCGAGCGCCTTGTCCGCCACCGGCGTCGCGCCGCGCGGGCGGGAGCCGGCGATCGGGAACGTCGTGACCTCGCGGCCCTCGACCTTGACGAGGGTCTCGGGGCTCGAGCCGACGACGGAGAAGTCGCCGCCCGCACCGTCGGTGAGGCGCACGTAGTACATGTACGGGCTCGGGTTGACCGTGCGCAGGACGCGGTAGACGTCGAGCGGGTCGGCCGGGCAGTCGAGCTCGAGCCGCTGAGAGAGCACCACCTGGAAGACCTCGCCGTCGCGGATGGCCTCCTTGGCGGCGAGGACGGCGTTGAGGAAGTCCTCCCGGCGGGTCCGGAACCGCAGCTCCGGCTCCGGCGCGTCGGGGTCGAGCACCGCCGCGCCGGAGGCGCGCGGTTCCAGGAGGGCGGCCTCCATCGCGTCGAGGCGGGCGACGGCGTCGGCGTGCGCCTCGTCGACCCGCTCGTCGGAGTCGTCGAAGTTGATCGCGTTGGCGATCAGCCAGACCGAGGCGTCGACGTGGTCGACGGCGACGACGTCCGTGGCCAGGCACAGGCTGAGCTCGGGGACGTTGATCTCCTCGGGGGCGAGCGCGCGCAGCGTCGGCTCCCAGTGCCGCAGCACGTCCCAGCCGAGCGCGCCGACGAAGCCGCCGGTCAGCGGCGGCAGCCCTGCGATCGCCGGGGTGTGCAGCGCGTCGAGCGCCGCCCCGAGGACCGCGAGCACGTCACCCTCGGTGGGGATGCCGGCCGGCACGTCGCCGAGCCACCGCGCGCGGCCGCGCGCCTGCCCGGGGACGGCGTCGACCGTGAGCGTGGCCCGCGAGTGCACGCCGACGAACGACCAGCGCGACCACTGGCCGCCGAACTCGGCCGACTCGAGGATGAACGTCCCCGGCCGGTCCGCGCCCAGGCGGCGGTAGATGTCGATCGGGGTCAGGTCGTCGCCGAGGAGCCGGCGCACCACGGGGATCACCCGGCGGTCGCGGGCGAGCTCGCGGAACTCCCCGAGCGACGGCCAGGTCTCTCCCCAGCGCGGCGTGGTCACGACGCGCTCCCGACGACGGCGGGCAGCGCGCCGCCCGCGTCGAAGCAGCTGTGCGTGCCGGTGTGGCAGGCGGCGCCGACCTGGTCGACGCGCACGAGCAGGGCGTCGCCGTCGCAGTCGATCTCCACCGAGCGGACGTGCTGCGTGTGGCCCGAGGTGTCGCCCTTGCGCCAGTACTCCTGCCGGCTGCGGCTCCAGAACGTCACGCGACCGCTGGTCAGGGTACGGCGCAGGGCCTCGTCGTCCATCCAGCCGACCATGAGCACGCGGTCGGTCGCGTCCTCCTGGACGACGGCGCACACCAGGCCGTACGTGTCGCGCTTGAGGCGCGCGGCGACGTCGGGGTCGAGGGTCGGGTCGGCAGGGGCGTCGGGCACGGGCAGATCCTGCCACGCACCCCCACCTCCGCCGAACGCACCCTTGCTCGGCCCAACGCCCCCGTTGGGCCGAGCAAGGGTGCGTTCGGCGGGGTAGGGCGGGGTGAGCAGGCCGGTGATCTCAGCGGACGACGACGCCCGCCGCGCGCATGTGCTCTTTGACCTCGCCGATGCGCAGCGTGCCGTAGTGGAAGACGCTCGCCGCGAGGACGGCGTCGGCCCCGGCGAGCGCCGCCGCCGCGAAGTCCTCCACCCGGCCCGCGCCGCCGCTGGCGATGAGCGGCACCCGGACCTCGCGACGGACGTCGTGCAGCATCTCGAGGTCGAACCCCGCGGTCGTGCCGTCGGCGTCCATCGAGTTCAGGAGGATCTCGCCGGCGCCGGACTCCGCCGCCCGCACCGCCCAGGCGACGGCGTCGATCCCGGTGCCGCGGCGGCCGCCGTGCGTCGTCACCTCGTACCCGGACTCGGTGCTCACCCCCGCCGGGCAGCGCCGCGCGTCGAGCGACAGCACGAGCACCTGGGCGCCGAAGCGGTCGGCGATCTCGGCGATGAGCTCCGGCCGGGCGATCGCGGCCGTGTTGACGCCGACCTTGTCGGCGCCCGCGCGCAGGAGGCGGTCGACGTCGTCGACGGACCGGACGCCGCCGCCGACCGTCAGGGGGACGAACACCTGCTCCGCGGTCCGGGAGACGACCTCCATCGTGGTCGCGCGGCCCTCGCTCGAGGCGCTGACGTCGAGGAACGTGATCTCGTCGGCGCCCTGGGCGTCGTACCGGCGGGCCAGCTCGACGGGATCGCCGGCGTCCCGCAGGTTCTCGAAGTTCACTCCCTTGACCACCCGGCCCGCGTTCACGTCCAGGCAGGGGATCACGCGCACCGCGACCGTCATGGCGCACAGTCTCCCGCACGCCGGGTGGCGCCCGGTCAGGAGCCGGACGGGGAGGGCGTCGGCGTCGACGTCCCGGAGGACGTCGGGCTCGGCGACGACGTCGCCGTGGGGGACGGCGTCGCGTCCAGGTCGTGCACGACGTCGAGGACGTCGACGACGAACACCACCGTGTCCGTGCCGTACGCCTGCTCCGGCGGGACGACGAGCATCACCTGCGAGCCGACCGTCTGGTCGAGCAGCCCCGTGGCCAGGCCCGGGACCGCGTCCGCCAGCACGACGGTCCGCGGCAGGAGGCCCTCGCCCCACGTGGTGTCGATGACGGCCCCGTCGGACCAGCCGACGGCGGTGTACTGCAGGAGGACGGTGTCCGACTCGGCCACCTGCTCCCCGTCGCCCTTGATGAGCACCTGCTGGACGAGGTCCGCGGGCGGTGTCCCCGACGGCTTCGCCACGGTCGGCGCGCCGTCGTCGGCGAGCGTCACCGCCGGCAGGCCGGCGATGGGGGCGACGGCCTCGCCGTGCGCGCGGGCAGGGCTGACGTCCACGATGCTCAGGACGGTCGAGGCGACGCCGTTCGCGGTGGTCGGGTCGAGCGAGAGCAGCCGGTCGTACGCTCCCGCACCCTCCAGCACCGCCCACAGGTCCGCGCCGAGGGAGTCGGACGTGAAGAAGAAGACGCCGGGAAGCCCGGCGTAGGTGTCGGCGACGACGTCGCCCGTCCCGCCGTCGAAGGAGATGCCGTCGACGAGGACGGGGCTGCCGTCGGCGAGGTCGCCGTCGCCGCCGTCGATGATCGTGGTGACGGAGGGTTCCTCCACAGCGAACGGCGTCGGGAACGTGACGGTCGGCACGCTCCCGAAGGGGCCGCTCACCTCGACGTCGTCCGGTCCGGCCTCGTGGACGGCGGCCGGGTGGCAGGCGGCGCACGCGAGTGCGACGAGGGCGCCGGCGGCGGCGACCCGGAGACGCGTCCTCGGCTCCACGTCGCCACTGTAGAGCCCGTGACCTGCGGCTCGGGCCGCACACGCCCCGCCACCGCTCCGCGCCTCCCCGCCGAACCCCGCGCCTCCCCGCCGAAC
>JBDIAU010000255.1:0-4028 GCA_039812565.1 Beutenbergiaceae bacterium | reverse complement strand
GCCGGCGCCCTGCGCTGGTTCTCGCCCCCCACGCGCGACTGGTTCGAGCGGGCCTTCGCCGCACCGACCGCCGCGCAGGTGGGCGCCTGGTCGGCCGTCGCCGCCGGGGACCACGCCCTCGTCGTCGCCCCCACGGGGTCCGGCAAGACGCTGGCGGCGTTCCTGTGGGCTCTCGACCGCCTCCTCACCGAGCCCGGGCCCCCGGCCGCCGAGCGCTGCCGCGTCCTGTACGTCTCGCCGCTCAAGGCGCTCGCCGCCGACGTCGAGCGCAACCTGCGCGCCCCGCTCGTCGGCATCGGCAACGCGGCGAGCCGGCTCGGCGTCGCGGTCGCCGACGTCCGGGTCGGCACCCGCACCGGGGACACGCCCCCGGCGGAGCGGCGCAGCCTCGCCACCCGGCCGCCCGACATCCTCATCACGACGCCCGAGTCGCTCTACCTCGTCCTGACCTCGGCGGCACGCGAGGGGCTGCGCGGCGTCCGCACCGTCATCGTCGACGAGGTGCACGCCGTCGCCGGGACCAAGCGCGGCGCGCACCTCGCGCTCTCCCTCGAGCGCCTCGACGCCCTGCTGCCCGAGCCGGCGCAGCGGATCGGGCTGTCCGCCACGGTCCGGCCGACCGACGTCGTCGCCCAGTTCCTCGCCGGCGCGCGGCCCGCCGCCGAGGGCGGCCGCGGCGTCACGCTCGTGCAGCCGCACGTGACCAAGGAGCTCCGGGTCGACGTCGTCGTCCCGGTGCCCGACCTCGCGGACCTCACGTCGGCGCCGGGGGCCGACCTGTCCGGCGACGCCGCCGGCGTCCTGCCGGAGGCGCGGCGGGCGGGGTCCGTCTGGCCGCACGTCGAGGAGCGGATCGTCGACCTCGTCGCCGCCCACCGCTCGACGATCGTCTTCGCGAACTCCCGCCGAGGCGCCGAGCGGCTCGCCGCCCGCCTCAACGAGATCTGGGAGAGCCGCCTCGCCGAGGGCGCGCCGCCCGCGGACCCCGGAGCGGCCTGGTCGGCGCAGCTGCCCGGGCAGGCCGGCTCCGCGGCGCCTCGGGCGCCCGGCTCGGCCGAGATCGCGCGCGCCCACCACGGATCGATGAGCCGCGAGGAGCGCACCCGCATCGAGTCCGAGCTCAAGGCGGGCCGGCTGCCCGCCGTCGTCGCGACGTCGTCCCTCGAGCTGGGGATCGACATGGGCGCCGTCGACCTCGTGGTCCAGGTGGGCTCGCCGCCGTCGGTGGCGAGCGCCCTGCAGCGGATCGGGCGGGCGGGCCACCAGGTCGGGGCCGTCTCCCGGGGCGTCGTCGTCCCGACGCACCGGGGGGACCTGCTCGCGGCGAGCGTCGCCGCGACCCGGGCCGCCGAGGGCGCCATCGAGGCGGTCCGGGTGCCGGCGAACCCGCTCGACGTGCTCGCGCAGCAGGTCGTCGCCATGGTCGCCGTCGAGGACTGGGACCGGGACGAGCTCGCCCGCCTCGTCCGCCGGGCGGCACCGTTCGCGTCCCTCGGGGACGGCCCGCTCGACGCCGTCCTCGACATGCTCTCCGGGCTCTACCCGAGCGAGGACGTCGGCGACCTGCGGCCTCGCCTCGTGTGGGACCGCGGGCGCGGACGGCTCAGCGCCCGGCCGGGTGCGCTGCGTCTCGCGGTGACCAGCGGCGGCACCATCCCCGACCGCGGCCTGTACGGCGTCTACCTCGCCGCCGGCGCCGAGGGGGTGGCGGCCCGCGGCGGCCGGCGCGTCGGCGAGCTGGACGAGGAGATGGTCTACGAGTCCCGGGTCGGCGACACGTTCACGCTGGGCTCGAGCACCTGGCGGATCGAGGACATCACGCCGGACCGCGTGCTGGTCAGCCCCGCGCCCGGCCTGGCCGGCCGCCTCCCGTTCTGGCGCGGCGACACCCCGGGCCGCCCGGCCGAGCTGGGCGAGGCGCTGGGGGCGTTCGTGCGGCGCCTCGTCGTCGCCGACCGTCCGCCGCGCGGCGCGGCTGCGGCCGACGACTCGCCCGCCCGGGCGATCCTGTCCGGCGGCGGGCTGGACGCCTGGGCGACCGACAACCTCCTCGCCTACCTGCGCGACCAGCGGGCGGCCACCGGCCACCTGCCGGACGACCGCACGCTCCTCGTCGAGCGGTTCCGGGACGAGCTCGGCGACTGGCGTCTGGTGGTCCACTCCCCGTGGGGCGCCCGCGTCCACGGGCCGTGGGCGATGGTGCTGACCGCCCGGCTGCGGGAGCGGTTCGGCATGGACGTCCAGGCGATGCACTCCGACGACGGCATCGTCCTGCGCGTCCCCGACGACGGCTCGGACGACCCCTTCGGGCTGCGCCCGGTCGACCCCGACGACGACGGCGCCGCCCCCGGCCCCGGCAGCCTCACCAGCGCCGACCTCCTGCTCGACCCCGACACGCTCGCTCAGGACGTGGTCGACGCGCTGGCGGGCTCCGCCCACTTCGCGGGCCGGTTCCGGGAGGCGGCCGCGCGCTCGCTCCTGCTGCCACGACGCCGGCCGGACCGCCGGCAGCCGCTGTGGCAGCAGCGGCAGCGCGCCGCGCAGCTGCTCTCGGTCGCGTCGACCTTCCCCACGTTCCCCGTGGTCCTCGAGGCCGTGCGCGAGTGCGTGCAGGACGACTTCGACGTCCCCGCCCTCACCGCCCTGATGCGCCGGGTCGGCGCCGGCGAGGTGCGCGTCCTGGACGTCACGACGGCGGCGCCGTCGCCGTTCGCGCACAGCCTGCTGTTCGGCTACGTCGGCCAGTTCATCTACGACGGCGACGCCCCCCTCGCGGAGCGCCGCGCCGCGGCGCTCGCCCTCGACCCCGGGCTGCTCTCGGAGCTCCTCGGCGAAGGGCTCACCGACGTCGCGGACCTCCTCGACCCGGAGGCGGTGGCCGGCGTCGAGGCCGAGGTCGGCCTCCGGACCGGACGCAGCCCGGTGACCGACGCCGAGGGCGTCGCGGACCTGGTCCGGCGCCTCGGCCCGGTGACGGCCGAGGAGCTCGCCGAGCGCGTGGCCGCCCCCGAGGCGGTGGACACCTGGCTCACCGCCCTCGCCGAGGCCCGCCGAGCCATCGAGGTCCGCGTGGCCGGCCGGCCCTGCTGGGTGGTGGTCGAGGACGCCGCCCGGGTCCGCGACGCCCTCGGCACGCCGCTGCCGCCCGGGCTGCCCGCCGCGGTCCTCGAGCCCGTCGCGGACCCGCTCGGGGACCTCGTCCGCCGGCATGCGCGCACCCACGGCCCGTTCACCGCGCACGACGTCGCCACCCGCCTGGGACTCGGCGTCGCCGTCGTCGCCGCAGCGCTGCGCGAGCTCGAGCGCCGCGGCCTCCTCGCCGCGGGTCGCCTGCGCCCGGGCGGCGGACCGGACCTCGACTACTGCGACGCCGACGTGCTGCGCCGGATCCGGCGGCGCTCGCTCGCCCTCCTGCGGGCCGAGGTCGAGCCCGTACCGGCGGCGACGCTGGGCGTCTTCCTGCCCCGCTGGCAGGGCGTCGGGGCGTGGTCGCCCGGTGAGTCCGGGCCGCTGCCGGCGCTGCACGGCTCGGACGGGGTGCTGGCCGCCGTGGAGCAGCTGGCCGGCGCGCGGCTGCCGGCCTCCTCGCTCGAGACGCTCGTGCTGGCGAGCCGCGTCCGCGGGTACGCGCCCGCTCTCCTGGACGAGCTCGTCGCGGCCGGGGAGGTGCTCTGGGCGGGGGCGGGAGCCCTGCCCGGGCGGGACGGCGCCGTCGTCCTCTCCCCCGCCGACCTCGCCCCGCTCCTCCTTCCCGACGCCGACCCGCCCCCGGAGAGCCCCGTCCACGAGGCGTTGCTGCGCGTGCTCGACGGCGGCGGCGGCTTCTTCTTCCGCGAGCTCGCGACGGCGGCGAGCGCGACGCTCGACGTCCCGGTCATCGGCAGCGCCCTCGTCGACGCGCTGTGGGACCTCGTGTGGGAGGGACTGGTCACGTCGGACACGCTGGCGCCGCTGCGGGCGCGGCTGCGCACGGGCCCGACCCGGCACCCGGTCCCGACGGCGCCGTCGCGGGTGCGGGCGTTGCGCGG
>JBDIAU010000254.1:0-4031 GCA_039812565.1 Beutenbergiaceae bacterium | reverse complement strand
CGGCGGGCCCGTGGCACGACGGCGTCGTCCTCCTCGGCGCGGCGACGCTGTTCGGCGCCGCCTCGGCCCTGGCCACGCGACTGCGCCGCGACCAGCTCGGGCCCGAGGTCGTCGTCGCCCCGGCCGAGGTCTGGGCCAAGGTCGTCGACGTCGGCCGCGGGCTGGTCCACGGCGCGGTGTACCTCGTCCACGAGCGCACGCCCGGGCTCGCCCTCGGCGCGATGGCAGCGCACCGCTTCCTCTTCGGCGCGACCTTCATCGCGAGCATCCTGATCTCGCGGAACCTGCTCTCCGACCCCGCCGACGCCGGCGCCGGGCTCGCCACCTTCGCGACGGTGCTCGCCGCCTCGGCGGTCGGGTTCGTCGGCGCCGCGGTCCTGACCCCGGTGGTCCACGAGCGGATCAGCCCGGCCGCGTGGATCGTCCTGTGCCTCGGGCTGGCCGCGGCGAGCCAGCTGGTGCTCGCGCTGACGGTGACCCGCGCGACCATGCTCGGCGCCGCGTTCGCCCTGGGCCTGGCGGCCCAGGGCGCGAAGATCGCCGTCGACACCATCGTCCAGGGCGACACCGGCGACCGGTACCGCGGCCGCGCCTTCGCCCTCTACGACGTCCTCTACAACGCCGCCTTCGTGGGGGCGGCCGCGCTCACTGCGGCCACGCTGCCCGACACCGGGTACTCCCGGGGCGTCTTCGTCGGCATCGCGCTCGCGTATGCGGCGACCGCGATCGCCTTCCGGGCGGGGATGGCCCGGGCTCGCCTCGTGCGGGCCGCGCGGGGCTCGGCGGAGTCGGTCGGCCTCCAGGTCGCCGCCCGGCACGCCGCGGCCTGACGCCGCCCCGCACCGGCGCGCCCCGCACCGGCGCCCCGGTCGAACCCAGGGCTCGGGCGGGGGCGGGTGGCCTAGGTTGGGGGCACGCGACCGACGGGAGGGCGAGATGGCGGACCCCACACCTCGGCTCGTCGTGGGAGACGACGGCTCGGCGGCCGCCGACGTCGTCTGGCTCTGGGTCAACGAGCACCCGTGGCCCGGCTGGCGGATCTCGGTGGTCACGGCCCAGCGGCCGTCGGAGTGGACCGCGCTCCCCGTGGAGCGCACCCACCTGCACCCGTGGACCCCGCCGCACCCGCGCGAGCTCCTCGCCCGCCCGAGCGGCGTCGAGCTGGAGCACCTCGTCGCCGAGGCCGACCCGCGGATCGTCCTCGACTCCCTTCCCGACGCCACGCTCCTCGCGGTCGGCCCGCACGGTGCCGGCCGGCTCGGGCTGCGCCTCGGAAGCACCGCGCAGTGGCTCCTGCACCGCCCGACGACGCCGCTCGTGCTCGTCCGCGCCGGCCACCCGACCCGCCGGGTGGTCGTGTGCACCGACGGCTCCGCGCACGCCCGGCGCGCCGTCGCCGCGTTCGCCGCCCTGCCGTGGGCGGCGTCGTGCGACGTCCGGGTGGTGGGGGTGCGCACCGGCCGCGACGAGGCCGAGCGCGGCGTCGCGGAGGCGACCGAGATCCTGGCGACGGCCGGCATCCCGACGAGCGCGGAGGTGATCGAGCTCGACCAGGTCCCCGCCGGCCGCGGCGACGTCCGCGACCTGCTGCTGCGCGGCATCGCCGACGCCGAGGCCGACCTCGCCGTGCTCGGCACCGCGGGGATCGGGGGCTGGCGCCGAGCCGTGCTCGGCTCGACGGCGAGCGCCGTCGTCGACCGAGCCCGCTGCTCCGTGCTCGTCGCGCACGACGCCGAGGCCTCCACCTGAGCGGAGGCGGCGCTCAGGCGTCCCGGCGGCTCTCCCACCACTGGGCGAGGGCCTCGCGGGCGGCGTCCTGCCCCATCGGCCCGCGCTCGATGCGCAGCTCGAGGAGGTACCGGTAGGCCTCGCCGACCAGCGGGCCCGGCGCCAGGCCGAGGGCCGTCATGATCTCCTGGCCGTCGAGCTCCGGCCGGATCGCGGCGAGCTCCTCCTCCTGCTCGAGCCGGTCGATCCGCTCCTCGAGGTCGTCGTAGGCCCGGGACAGCCGCAGGGCCTTGCGCCGGTTTCGCGTGGTGCAGTCCGCCCGCGTCAGCCGGTGGAGCCGCTCCAGCAGGGGGCCGGCGTCGCGGACGTACCGGCGGACCGCGGAGTCGGTCCACGCGCCCTCGCCGTAGCCGTGGAACCGCAGGTGCAGCTCGACGAGCCGGGCGACGTCGTGGATGGTGGCCTTGTCGTAGCGCAGCGCGCGCAGCCGCTTGGCCGTCAGCTTGGCGCCGACGAGCTCGTGGTGGTGGAAGCTGACGCCGCCGCCGGGCTCGAGGCGGCGCGTCGCCGGCTTGCCGATGTCGTGGAGCAGGGCGGCGAGCCGCAGGACCAGGTCGGGCCCGGGCACGGGGCCGTCGGGTCCGGTCTCGAGCGCGATCGCCTGGTCGAGGACGGTGAGGGTGTGCTCGTAGACGTCCTTGTGGTGGTGGTGCTCGTCGATCTCGAGCTGCAGCGCCGGCAGCTCGGGCAGCACCACGTCGGCGAGCCCGGTGTGGACGAGCACCTCCAGGCCGCGGCGCGGCTGCGGCGCGAGGAGGAGCTTGGTCAGCTCGGCCTGGATGCGCTCGGCGGAGACGATCTGCATCCGCTCGGTCATCGCAGCCATCGCCCGGAGCACGTCGAGGTCGACGTCGAACGCCAGCTGCGCGGCGAACCGGGCCGCGCGCATCATCCGCAGCGGGTCGTCGTCGAAGCTCTGCTCGGCGGTGACCGGGGTGCGCAGGATGCCGTGAGCGAGGTCGGAGAGCCCGTGGAAGGGGTCGACGAAGACGAGCTGCGGCACCCGCACCGCCATGGCGTTCACGGTGAAGTCGCGCCGGGAGAGGTCCCCCTCGAGGGAGTCGCCGTAGGCGACCACCGGCTTGCGGGAGTGGCCGGCGTACTCGTCGGAGCGGTACGTCGTCACCTCGACGGTGACCCCGTCCTTGAAGGCGCCGATCGTGCCGAACTCCCGGCCGACGTCCCACACGCTGGTGCTCCACCCGCGCAGCAGGTGCTCGGTGACCTCGGGTCGGGCGTCCGTCGCGAAGTCGAGGTCCTGGCTGACCCGACCCAGGAACGCGTCCCGCACCGGGCCGCCGACGAGGGCGAGCTCGTGGCCGGCGGTGGCGAAGATCGCGCCGAGCTCGATCGCCTGCGGCGCGACCTCCGTCAGGACGGACAGGGCGGTGCGGCGCAGCGCCGACTCGTCCGGCGCCGCGGCGGGGGTGCCGCCGGCGGGTCGGCGGCTCTGCGGGGACGCGGGCGCGGGCACGGTGGACAAGGGTGCCACGCCGCCGCCCCCGGGTGCACGGCGGCCGCCGGCGGGGAGGGCCGGCTGCCCGGCCGACGGCGCCCGCCGTCTCGACCGGCACCGGCGTACGGCTGGGCGCCCGACCGGCGGCGTCCTGCGTCATTACAGTGTTGCCATGTCCGCGCCGTCGCCGTCACCCCCGCCCAAGGGCCCTGGGCCTGGGGTGCTCCGGTCGGTCGGCAGGTCGCCGCGCCGCACCTCCGCCCATCCGCTGCCCGTCGTCGACGAGACCTCGGCCGGCGGCCTGGTGGTCGACGTCGTCGACGGCCGCGCGGTGGCGGCCATCATCGCGCGGCGCAACCGCGCCGGGCGGCTCGAGTGGTGCCTGCCGAAGGGTCACCTCGAGGGCGACGAGACGGCGGCCGAGGCGGCCGTGCGGGAGATCGCCGAGGAGACGGGCATCGTCGGCCTCGTCCTGCGTCACCTCGCGACCATCGACTACTGGTTCGCGGGCTTCGACCGCCGGGTGCACAAGGTGGTGCACCACTACCTCCTCTCCGCGATCGGGGGGGACCTGTCGGTCGAGAACGACCCCGACCGCGAGGCCCAGGCCGCGGCGTGGGTGCCCCTCGAGGAGCTCGCGGACCGCCTCGCCTACCCGAACGAGCGACGCATCGTGGCGCTCGCCCGGGACGTCCTGGCCGGCCGGGCATGAGGACGGCCCGGCCGCGGGACGCGGTCCGGGACCCCGGGGCCCGGGGTGCCGCGCGCCGCCGACCCCTCGCGGCCG
>JBDIAU010000253.1:0-4039 GCA_039812565.1 Beutenbergiaceae bacterium | reverse complement strand
GCCGGGGCGCCGTCGGCCATCCCGAGCGCGGCGAGCACGCCGGCGGAGAAGCCGAGCGGGGGCGCGACGCGCGGGGCGGCCAGCAGCACGTGGTCGACGGCGTCGGCGAAGGCGCGGTACTGCGCATGGCAGTGCTCGCACGAGGCGAGGTGCCGGACGGCGGCGTCGCGGCGCTCGTCGTCGACGTCGCCGAGGGCGAGGGCGACCAGCAGGTCGTCGTCGGGGTGCGGCTCAGTCACGGTCCGCCTCCATCGCCTCGCGCACCCGCCGGAGGCCGGTGCGGATCCGCGTCTTCGCGGTGCCCAGCGGGATCCCCTCGTGCTCGCTCACCTCGGCGGCGGTCCGCCCGGCGACGACGGCGAGGACGACGGCCCTCGCCTGCTCGGGCGGCAGCTGCCGCAGCCGCTCGACGGCGAGCGCCTGCTCCGCGTGCCGCACGGCCTCCTCCTCGGGTCCCGGGACGTGCAGCGTCGCGCCGAGGAGCTCCTCCAGGACCGCGGCGTCCGTGGGTGTGGACCTCCGGGCGCGGACGGCGTCGATGGCGGCGTTGCGTGTGATCGTCAGGAGCCAGGTGAGCACGGAGGCCCGGCGGACGTCGTACGTCCCCGCGGCACGCCAGGCGCGGACGAACGCCTCCTGGCTGACGTCCTGGGCGAGCATCGCGTCGCGGGTGATCGACAGGGCGAGCCCGTACACGGAGCCCTGGAACCGGCGTACGAACGCGACGGCGGCCGGCTCGTCGTCGACGGCGAGCCCGGCCACGAGCGCCGCGTCCGACGCCCGGTCCGCCTGCGAGAACACGTGCACACCTCTCGTACGCCCGACGGGCCCGCCGAGATTGCACCCGCACCCGCGCAATCCCCGGCCACCCCCGATCCGTACCACGAGGTGGGGGTGGCCCGGCAGGGGCGGCCGCACACCGGCAGGAGGACGCATGAGGACACGAACGAGGCTCGGGGCCGTCACGACCGCGCTGCTCCTGGCGGGCACGCTCGCCGCCTGCGGCGGCACGTCCGGCGGGGGCGGTCAGGACGAGACGTCCGCGCCGGCGGCGCCGACGACGTCCTCGTCGGAGCCGACAGCGCCGACCGTGACCGTGGGGACCGCGGAGAGCGACCTCGGCCAGATCCTCGTGGACGGCGACGGGAGGACGCTGTACCTCTTCACCGCCGACTCCCCCGGCGTCAGCACGTGCGAGGACGCCTGCCTCGCCGCGTGGCCGCCCCTGCTCGGCGAGCCCGAGGCGGGCGAGGGGGCCGACGCGGCCCTCCTCGGCACGCTCGTGCGCTCGGACGGCAGCACCCAGGTCAGCTACGACGGCTGGCCGCTCTACTACTGGGCGCAGGACGCCGCCCCCGGCGACACCACCGGCCAGGGCGTGAACGAGGTCTGGTGGGTGGTCAGCCCGTCCGGCGAGGCGATCGGAGCGCCCTGACAGGTGGGGGGCCTGCGGACAATTCCGGATACAGCGGCCGAAGGCCGCGCCTCCCACCCTCAGCTGTGTCCTGTCGAAATCACGTCAGGTTTGTCAGCGGCGCGGCGTCCTCAAACCACCGACTTCGCACCACCGATTCCTGGCGATGTTGCGGCTTCTCTCGTTAAGGGTGCTGACGTGGGAAGACTCGGCAAGTAATCCGCATCCACACCGTGCGGGATCGCAGTCGACCGCAGGCTCCGCGCACCGTCGCCCGGTTTGCAGCTCGCCACGCCGATTCCCCGGTCGTTGCATGCAAACTGTCGAAGTGCGCCAACGCGCGGGGGACGGGGCCTCGCAAGGCAGCGGGAGCCGTCGGCGCGCCGGATCACGAAGCCCACGAAAGGGTCGGATCAGTGCGTGCAGATGACGGACGTTCCCCGAGTGCCGAACGCCCGAGCGACGCGTCGACATCGTCGTCGAGCGCGTGGTACCGAGCCGCCTGGAGCCACGGCGGCACGGCCCACGAGGGCCGCCGCGTTCCCGCGATGCTCGCTCGCACCCCACAGCGGATCCCGACCGAGGGTCCTGAGAGCGGCGCTGCGGCCGCCCCGTCCCAAGGTGGGCGCCGAGGCTCGCGCGGCATCACGGTGTCGCGCTGCGACGTCTGGTGGACGCGCCCCTGGGCGCCCGAGGCGCTGCTGCCGATGCTCAGCTTCGCGGAGCGACGCCGGATGGTGACCATCGTCGACCCGCTCGAGCGCGCGCTGCGGTCGACGGGGTGGGCGCTGCTGCGGGTGGTCCTGGCGGACCGCCTCCACCTCGACAGCGACCAGGTGCCCCTCGGCCGCTCGTGCCGCACGTGCGGCGGCCGCGACCACGGCAAGCCCTACCTCGTCGGGACGCCCTCGGCGCTGCGATTCAGCGTCGCCCACGCTGGGTCCTGGGTGGGGGTGGCCATGACGAGCGCGCGCTGCGTGGGCCTGGACCTCGAACCCGTCCACGACGACGCGGACCCGAGCCGACTGGCACTCGCGGGCACCGCGCTGAGCGCCCGCGAACGGCACCGGTATGACGACGTCGACCCGGCGGAACGGGCTCGCTTCATGAGCCAGTGGTGGACGCGCAAGCAGGCGGTGCTCAAGGCGACGGGCGACGGCATGGCGATCTCGCCGGCCGCCGTCGTCGTCACGCCGCCGGACCGCCCGCCCGCGTTCGTGGCGTGGGAGGCCGGCGCGGCGCCGGCCCTGCGCAGCCGCCCGCCCACGGCCGCCGACCTCCTCGACGTGTCGCCTGCCGAGGGGTACGTCGGCTGCGTCGCCGTGCTGGGGCCGACGCCGGTGCTGTTCGACGAGCACGACGGGGACCGGGTGCTCCGCCGAGGCGCGCGCGCGACGCCGCGAGCCTGAACGACCGCGAGCCTGATCGAGCGGGCTTTGCCGGACCTCGGGTCGGGCCCTCAGCCGAGCCGGATGCTTCGCAGCGAGGCGCGGGCGTCCCCTCCCGAGACGTCGGGCACGATCACCAGCTCGAGCGCGGCGACGTCGGGCAGCTCCGTCCGGACGTCCTCGACCTCGCGGGTGGCGCCTTGAGGGCTGAAGTTCCACTGCTGCCGCACGATCTCCCGGGAGACCTGGGCGCCGGCGGCCGTCCAGCGCAGGACGAACTCCTGGGTGCGCGCGACGTCCGCCTCCTCGAACTCGAGGACGATGCGGGTCAGCCGCTGGGGCTCGGTGAACAACAGCCTGATGGTCTGCTCCCCCGGCGCCGCCGCCCGCCAGCCCAGCGCGGCCCCCGGCACCAACGCGCCCTCGACGGGGAAGTCGGGGTCCTCGGAGGTGATCTCGACCTCGGCCAGCGCCTCCAGGTCCAACCACGGCTCCGTGGGCTGGGCCGCGTCCTCCTGGGTCACGTCCTCCTGGGCCGCCGGGATGGTCCGCTTGCGCATCGCGCCTCCATGTCTTCGAACGTGACGTCACGCACGACGCGCCGGCCGGCGCCTCGAGGCCACGGTAGGTCCTCACGAGCCCCGACGGCAGGGCGTCGCCGTGCACGGACGTACACAACCGGGACGCGAGCCGGGCGACACGCCGCCCATCGCGGTCACACCCGTCTCACGACCACCAGATGAGTGCGTGGGTTCACGGGGACGTCGGGTGGGGACCGGGGAGCGGGTCTCCCGCCTCCGTCGGACCCTGGTCCAGCCGGAACGGCGGGTAGGCGTCCGTCATCAGGCTCACGTACGCGGAGACGCGGTAGGTCCACCGGTTGAGGCCGAGGAGCAGGTCGTACACGCCCCGGGGGTACCGGCTGGTGAACAGCAGCGCGAAGGCCGCGACGAGGACGAGGATGCCGACGAGCCCGATGTGGCCGGCGTACTTGGTGCCGTCGGCGGTCTCGTAGCTGATCTGCGGCCCGACGATCAGGCCGACCACCACGTACTGCGGGATTGCGAGGAGCCACCACTTCACGAGGACGAGCCCGCGGGAGAGCCTCTCCGGGTACGCCACGGTGAAGGTCGTCGGGTAGTCGGGCACGTCGGCCAGGGTGAAGGGCGGGTACCGGTCCGTCCCGAGCGCGCCGTAGGAGTAGTAGGCGACGCGCCAGGTCCACCGCAGGACGCCG
>JBDIAU010000252.1:0-4069 GCA_039812565.1 Beutenbergiaceae bacterium | reverse complement strand
GGACCAGGAGGGTGAGGTGGGGTCGGATCTGGGCGCCGAGGCGGTCGTCGCCGATCTCCAGGACCCGCTCACCCAGGCGGGTCAGGGCGTCGGCGCGGCGCTGGTCGGGGGTGCGCTCGTCTCCGGGTGAGGGGGCCGGGGACAGGGCTTCGAGGGCGGTGCGGAACGCGGCCCCGGCGATCGGGTCGAGGAACGCCTCGACCGAGCACCCCCCGTCCCGGTCGACCACCCGGGCGTAGCGGCGCTCGCGTACGGCGGCGAAGGTCCTCTCGACGGCGTGCGTGTCCACGCTCGCGGCCCACGCCTGCGCGCGTCTGGTGAACGTCGGCGCATCCCAGCCCGACTCCTTGGCGTCGGCGAGCAGCGCCGCGGCGCCCCCGTCCTCCAGGGCGCGTTTCACGGGGGCGGAGGCGCCGGCCCGCAGCCGGGTCAGGACCCGCACATGCCCCAACGAGGCCTCACCGGTCTCGACCGCCTTCGCGGCGTCGGGCAGGGCGCTCAGCCCGTCCGCGAGCTCCACCTCCGACCGCGCCGCCCCCGACCCCTGCCCCGTGACCCGGCCCCGCCACGCCTCGAACGACCGATCCCCGTCCCGCGCCCACCGACCCTGTGCCCGGTGGGCGGCCAGCACCCGACCCCGATACACCCCCACCAGCTCGCTGACCCGGTCCAGCTCGCCCAGCACCACCACCCGGTCCTCGTCGTCCCACTGCCCCGCGAACGCCGCGTCCGCACCCGCGAACAGACCCCGCACCGCAGCGACCACCGCCCGCGCCAGATCAGCGGGCGTGGGGGCAGCAGGCGCGGAGGTGATGTGGGCGGGGAGAAGGGCGTCGCCGAGCGCGACAGCGGAGCCGAGCGCGACAGCGGAGCCGGGCGCGAGGACGGTGGTCGGCCCGGGCCGGGTCGAGTCGACCCCTTCCGCGGCGGCGACCGTCGCCTCGCTCCCGTGCTGGACCACCAGCGCCTCCCGCTGTAGGATCGAACGTGTGTTCGAAGCCTATCACCCGATTCCGACATCCGCACGCCGCGACGCCGCTCGCCGACCGGCGCGGACGGGCTCCACCCGGGTCGCCGCATGCGCGAGCATGGCGACATGGACGACCCCAGGGCTCTTGACGTCCCTGTCCAGTGGCAGCTCCTCGACGAGTCCGCGCACCGTGGCCCGGCTGGCTTCCTGCGGCTGCTCGACCGCCGGTTCCGCCTCCCCGGCGGTGAGGTCTCGCACTGGGACATCCTCGACTCGGGGGACGTCGTCGCCGTCGTCGCACTCACAGTCGAGAACCGCGTGGTGCTGGCGCGCCAGTTCCGTGCCGGGCCCCTACGGGTGCTGGACGAGCTGCCGGGAGGCTTCGTCGACCCAGGTGAGACGCCGGAGAAGGCCGCAGCCCGCGAGCTCCTCGAGGAGACCGGCTACGCGGGGGACGTTCGCGTCGTGGGCCAGACCTGGCTCTCGCCCGCCGCCACCGTCCGTCGGCACGCCGCCGTCGCTACCGGCTGCCGGCAGGTCGCCGAGCCGGTGCAGGTCAGCGCCGACGAGAACTGCGTCCCGATCGAGCTGAGCCTCGAGGAGTTCCGAGCGCACCTACGGACCGGCCAGCTCAGCGACGTCGACCTCGCGTACCTGGGCCTCGACGCGCTCGGCCTGCTCTGACCGAGCCTGATCGCGGCCCTGGAGCGTTCGCGAGCCACCGCGCGAGCCCGTCGAACGCCGTCGACCCCGACGCCGTGACCGACCCCGAACCCCTACACCCGCGCGTTGTACCGCAGGGAGTTCGGCTCGCACGAGCACCCGGTGGCGACGCGCATCTGCGCGATCCGGCCTTCCGCGCGCAGGGCGTAGAGCCTCGGGACCACCCGGTCGCGCAGGGTCCAGGGGTCGATCGTGTTCAGGTAGATCTTCGTGCCGCCCTCGAACCCGGCGAGCGTGGAGACCCGCCACTTGAGCACGATCCGCCACGGCATGGGCACGTCGACGTCCGCGGGTCGGTGGTGCCACTCCTCGTTGCACGGGACCTCGGCGCCGGTCGCGGCGTGGCAGGCGTGGAGGAGGTCGGAGACGCCGCGGAGCTCCTCGGGGCTGTGCTCCCACGGCTCGCTGTGCGCGCTCTTGGAGTACACCTCGAGCGTCGGGTAGCGGTGGCCGAACCCGGCGAACGCCACCGCGTGGTCGTTCTCCGCGATGACGAGGTTCTGGTAACCCGCGTAGTTGACGGCCATCTCGTTGTAGATGTTCGGGTTCGCGCGCAGCCGGTCGAGCTCCAGCTCCGCCTGGACCCCGCGCTCGTCGATCGCGGCGAGCTGCTTGTGCAGGTGGTCGAACGACGCGCCGGCGGGCTTGAGCCAGTTCTGGAAGACGGCGACGTACCTCGCGTACCGGTTCGTCGCGTAGATCGAGCGCAGCGCGTCGACCGTGAACGCCGTGTACCGGTAGTGCTCCTCGGGCGTGAGCGCCCCGGAGGACGCGAGGGCGTCGTCGTGCTCGGCGTCGTCGGTGAAGTGCCGCCGCGCGACGATCAGCTCGTGGCTGCCGCCGAAGAACGCGAACGCCGGGGCGAGGCGCTCGGCCTCCGGCAGCGTGTCCCACTCCGGCGGGGACATCCCACCGGCGAGGAGCCGGGTTCGCGAGATCGCGAGCACGTGCGCGCGCCCGGCCGGGGAGTCGAGGTACGCACGCATCGCCGTCGCCTGGCTGTGCGGCAGCTCGTAGGCGTAGTTGGCCCGCCAGTAGTCGAACGAGAGGATCTCGAAGAGGTTGGGGATCCGGCGGAGCTCGGCGACGTCGTCGAACAGCCGCTCCGCAGGGACGTTGCGGCGCGTGCGCCAGGAGGCGCCGTAGGCGTCCTCCCCGTCCGCGAGGCCCCCCGCCCCCGGAGCGCCGCCCTCCCCGGCGGTGACCCGAACGAGCCGCGCCTTCTCCGGCGGGGTCTCGAGGTAGCGCAGGTGGCAGAGCGCGCAGTGCCGGCCCTCGGCGTCGGGGTCGATCGGCCGCGGCGCCGCGGTGCGGACGCCGAGCGGGCGGTGCCCGCGGCCGGGGACCGTCCACACCTGCGTCCCGGTGAAGGGGCTGACCTGCTTGATCGTCCCGTCCGCCATGCGCGTCAGGGGCGCGGCCGCGGGGGCGTGGGAGAGGGGCATGAGGTGTCACCTCGGCGTGAGATCCGGCGCCGACCACCGTAGGCCCGCGCCGCGGCGGAGCGGGCGGGATCCGTCCGCTCCGGCGGTCAGTCGGCCCGCACGTCGACGCCGAGACCCTCCGCCAGGACGACCGCCTGCCGAAGGTCGACGACGGCGCCCCGCAGCTCGGCGCGTCTCGGGTCCAGCGCCGCGAGGTCGCTGCCGCGCAGGTCGGCGCCGACGAGCACGACGTCCTCGAGCGCGGCGCCGGAGAGGTCGACGTCGCGCAGCACCGCGCCCGTGCACACGGCCCGCGTGAGGTCCGCCTCCCGCATCCGGGTGCCGCGCACCGTGACCCCGGTGAGGTCGGCCCTGGCGAGCGTGACGAACGACCAGTCGCCCCGCTCGATCTCGAGGGCGCCGAACGTGCTCCGCGTGAACGTGCAGCCCACGGCCTTGCAGCCGAGGAAGCGGGCGCCGAAGAACGTGCAGCCGCTGAAGGTGCACGTGAGAAAGGCGGATTCGCGGTGCTCGGACGCGCTGAGCCGCACGTCCGTGAACCGGCACCGGTCGAAGACGGCGCCGTGCGTGGCCAGCTCGGTGAGGTCGAGCCCGGCGAAGGTCACGCGCGTGAACGTGGCCCGCAGCGGCGCGCCGTCGGCGAGCGTCGGCTCCCAGGCCAGCGCCCACTCTTCGGGCCCGATCCGGACGTCGCTCGTCGCGCGTCCGGCCCCGCCGTCGTCGGCCCCGCCCGTGCCCGGCCCGGCCATCGCACCCTCCTGGCGGCCGGGCCGCGCGTCGTCCCCAGACCGTCGTACGGACCTTACGTCCACAGGGAGGCCGACGACGTCGGAGCGGCCTCGTAGGCTCGTCCGGTGCCCGCGCTCGTGCCCGACCTCCCCGACGACGACGTCCTCGTCGCCACCGTGGGGCCCGGCGCCTTCGAGCGGGG
>JBDIAU010000251.1:0-4077 GCA_039812565.1 Beutenbergiaceae bacterium | reverse complement strand
TCGTCTTGCCGGCGCCGTTGGGCCCGACGAACCCGAAGACCTCGCCGCGGCGGATGGTCAGGTCGAGGTCGAAGACGCCGTGCCCGTGCCCGTAGTCCTTCGTCAGACCGGAGCAGACCACCGCCTCGCCGAGCTCCGACGGCCGCCCCGCACTCATCGGACGTCCTCCCTCGGTGCGGCGACCAGCTCCACGAGGGCGTCGAGGACGGCCGGCCCGGCGACGTCGAGCGCCTCGTTCAGGACGAGGTGGCAGGCCGCGTCGAGGACGACGACGCGAACCGTCGGGGCGCGCAGCGCGGCCGCCGCCTCCCGGGTGGCCGCCAGCGGGAAGAGCCGGTCTCCCGAGGCGGTGACGACGGTGACCGGGACGCGGAGGCGCCCGTCGTGCAGGGCGGCGGTGTCGGCGTCGACCAGGTCAGCGAGGAAGCGCAGCGGGTAGGACCGCAGGCACAGCGGGTCCAGCATGAACTGCGCCGTCGTGCCTGCGGTCGTGAACACGCGACGCGGGTCCAGGTACGCCACGATCGGCACGGGCAGGTCCGGGGCGACGCGGGCGGCGGCCGAGATCGCCGCTCGGATCGGCCGGTGCAGGCTCGCCAGGGGGGCGAAGCGGGTGATCCTCACCCCGTCGGCACCGTGGGGCTCGACGACGTTGTGCGCGAGCACCCCGACGACGGCTCCGTCGGCCGGCGCGCAGGGGTCGTCGGTGCAGGCGAGCAGGGCCAGCAGCGAGCCCTGGCTCGAGCCCATGAGGACCAGCGGTCCCAGGCCGTGGGCGTGCGCCCACGCGACGGCGTCCCGGACGTTCTGGACCGCCCGCGCGAGGCGCATCGTGCGGTGCACCCGTGGGCTCTTGCCGTGCCCCTCGAGGTGCACGCCGACCACGGCCCACCCGGCCGAGCTCAGCCCGTCCAGGAGCTCCTCGTAGAACAACGGATGGACCGCGGTCCCGGGGACGAAGACGACGGCGCCCCGCACCGGGGCGGCGCCGGCGGGCGGCTCCCACACCGAGAGGGCGATGGGCACGCCCCCCGAGGGGACGAGCACCTCGCGGTAGCGCTCGGGGTGCTGCACCGTCCCCAGAAGACGCGCCTGACGAGACCTCGCCGTGAACCCGGGTGCGGATCCCACCTCGTCCTCCCACGACCGGTCGGAGCATCCCCTGGTTTCGATGGTGCTCGCCGTCGGGCCGTCCTCCTAGGGCCGAAGGGCCGTGAGTCGGGCGCCGTGCTACGCCGAGACGAGGTCGCGCCGCTCGAACGCGACGACGCCGGCCAGCGCCGTGACGGTCCCGACGGCGAGCATGACGAGCGCGGCCGGGAGCCCGAAGGGGTCGACCGGCACCGCCTCGAGGTGGTGGAACGGTGACAGCGCGACCAGCGTGTCGGGCCAGTCGAGGAGGGGGCCGACGACCTGCAGGACGTACGCGATCAGCGGCAGGCTCGCCCCGATCGCCGTCGTGAGCCGCGGTGCGAGCCCGAGCGCGAGCACCGTGAGGCCGACGAAGACGCTCACCGCGGGCAGCGTGTTGAACACTGCCGCGAAGGCGTCGCCCGCGGTGACGTCCGCTCCCGCCGTGGCGGCACCCGCCCAGGTGGCGGCGGACGCCGTGCCGGCGAGCAGGACGGCGCCGACGGCGAGACCGAGCAGGTGCCCGAGGAGCCAGCGTGGCTTGGTCACGGGGCGGGTCAGGAGCAGCTCGGCGCGGGTCGAGGCCTCCTCCGCACGCACCGCCCCGAGTCGGAACGCCCCGTACAGCGCGATCACCAGGCCGAGGATCGTCCCGGACATGCCGACGAAGCCCCGGACGAGGTCGGCGACGTCCATGCCCATCGCCGCCAGGATCGCCTGGAAGCCCGGGTCGTCGACGAGGAACTCGCCGATCGCGGGCGCCATGCTGCCGACGACGCCGCCCCAGGCGGCGACCCCGACCGCCCAGCCGAGGAGGACCCCGAGGTTCGAGCGCCACGCGAACACGCCCGGGCCGCCCAGGCCCCACGTCGTCGACCGGGGGACCACCCGTCCGGTGATCACGGCGGCGCCGGTGTCGCGGCGGGCGCGCAGGACGGCGGCGGCCGTGACCAGGCCCGCGGTCACGACGACCGGCAGCGCCAGGACCGCCCCACGGTTGGCGTCGAACGCCCGCACCTGGTCGAGCCAGCCCGAGGGGGTGAGCCAGCCGAGCCAGGCCCGCTCGTCGGCGCTGTTCGCGACCATCCGCGCCAGGACGCCGGCGGCGACGACGGCGGCCGCCGCCCCCGAGGCGGCCGAGCGGGAGAGGAACACCTGAGAGGCCGTACCCGCCACCGCGACGGTGACCATCGTGAAGCCGGCCTCGGCGGCGCCGAACGCCGCCGACCCGCCCGCCTGGGCTCCGGCGGCGATCAGCGGGAGGGCGACCGCGAGACCGACCACCAGGCTCGCGCCGATCAGCGTCGCGAGCTGCTCGAGCAGGACGCGGGTCCCCGTCCGCGGTCCGGCGAGGACCAGGTCGGTCCGGCCCGACGCCTCGTCGCCCCGCACCACCCGGGTGGTGACGGTGATCGCCCACGCGGAGATCGCCAGCGTCAGGTAGAGGCCTGCGTCCCAGACGACGAAGCCGCCGAGGGTGTCCACGGCCGTGGGCGGGCCCGCGAGGATCCGGATCGCGGGGTCGCGCCCCCACTGCGTCAGGGCCGCGCGCGAGGCCTCGTCGGGGTAGCCGGACCGGAAGGCGGCGGACTCGAGCAGCATGTAGCCCGACAGGCCCACGGCCAGGGCGAGGACCTCGCGCCGGACGAGTCGAGCCGTGAGGCGGGCGACCGGCCACCGGCCGCCGACGATGCGGGGGCGCTCGGCGTGCCTGTCGTGGGGCGACGTCGCCCGGTGGCGAGGCCGGGCCGTACCGGTTGCCGTGCCCACCGCTGCCTCCTCCCGATCGCGCAGGCGCCGTCAGTAGTACGTGAGGAAGATCTCCTCGAGCGTCGGTTCGAGGGTGCGGAGCCGCACCACGTCGGCCCCCGCGAGTCGTGCCAGCAGCGGCGCGGGCGACCCGGAGACCGAGACCCGCAGCCCTCCGGGCACCTCGGGCATCGGCTCGACCGTGGTCACCCCCGTGACGCCGGACAGCTCGGGTGGCGGACCCTCGACGACGACCTCGACGATCGTCGAGCCGATCCGTCGCAGGTCCTCGAGCGCCGCGACCTCGACGAGCCGCCCACGACGCAGGATGCCGACCCGGTCGCAGAGGTCCTGGACCTCGTCGAGGATGTGCGACGACAGGAAGATCGTCTGGCCGCGCGAGGCTGCGTCACGGGCGACGGCCTGGAACTCGGCCTCCATGAGCGGGTCGAGGCCGACGGTCGGCTCGTCGAGGATCAGCACGTCAGGGCGGCCCATCAGGGCCGCGACGAGCGCGACCTTCTGCTTGTTGCCCTTCGAGAGGGACCGGACCCTCGGTGAGGGGTCGAGCTGGAACCGGTCGAGCAGCTCGGCGCGGAAGGCGCGGTCGACGTGCCCGGCCATGTTCGCCAGCAGGTCGAGCGTCTCGGTGCCGGTCAGCCGCGGCCACAGCGCCACGTCGCCCGGGACGTAGCCGATGAGGCGGTGGGCGCGCTCGACGTCGCCCACGGGGACCCCGAGGATCGAGGCGTCTCCCCGCGTCGGGTGGATCAGGCCCAGCAGCAGCCGGATCGTCGTCGACTTGCCCGACCCGTTGGGGCCCAGGAAGCCGAAGATCTCGCCCTGGCGGACGTCGAGGTCGACCGCCTCCAGGGCGACGACGGGACCGAAGTGCTTCGTCAGGTCCCGAGCGCTGATCGCCTCCGCACCCACGACGTCGCCCTCCGTCGGACAGACTTGAGCGCCCCACTCCGAGGCTCTCGCCACGCGTCCGTGTCCACCAGGGGCGGATGGTCCCGCTCACGGCTCACCCGCCCGCAGGCGATGGAGCCGCGGCGGTTGAGCACGGTGGGTCCGGCGGCCTACGAGTGCGGATCCACGCGCCCGGGCTCGGGGCTCGAGGCGCGGACCTGCATGCGCTCGCCGGGACGCGCGAAGACGCTGAGGACCTCCGCCGGCCCGTCGCCCGTGCTGCCG
>JBDIAU010000250.1:0-4078 GCA_039812565.1 Beutenbergiaceae bacterium | reverse complement strand
CCGGCGCCGCCCTCACGACGGCCGCGGGCCGCGACGCACCGATCGACGACGCCGTGCGCGTCGCGGGCGCCTCGCTCGGCGCCCACGCCCACACCCTGGGCGTGGCCGTCATGGCCCACCGCTCGAGGATCACCTCCCTCAACCCGGGCTCCCCGATCGTCCTCGCCCAGGCACGAGAGATCGCCTCCGCCGCCCTCCCACGGATCCACGACCTGCGGGCGGCACCCGAACGCGCCCGCTCGAGCGCCGCAGACCTGCAGCGGTACGCCGCCGCCGTCCCCACCCTGCTCGAGGCCGTCGACGCCGCGCTCAACCGGCTCGAGCACGACCGGCACCTCGTCGTCATCGACACCTCGTGGAACGCCCGCTACCGCTGGCGCCCCAGCATGCAAGGCGACCTTGTTGCCTTCCGCGAGGCCCTCCGGGAGGCGAAGGCCCTGCTCCCCGGGGCTACCCCCTCCCGGCCCACTCCGACGCGGCCCGGGCGCGAAGCCCTCCGTGCGGCCCTGGCCCGCAGGGAGGCCGCGATGCGCCCCACCCGCCCGGCCACGGCCCTGCTCACCGGCCAGTTCGCCCTCAAACGCCAGGTCGTCGCCCGCCGATGACCGACACCACCGCGCCCGAGCCCGGCGGCGACGAGGCGACCGACGTCGACGACCCCTTCGACGACGAGGCAGACGTCGACGTCGACGCCTACATCCGCGAGGCCCTGGGCAGCCGGCCCCGCCCGATCGACTGGCGACGACTCACCGACGACCAGGCGGCGGCAACCTGGGCCGAGCTCGACGCCTGGGTGCGCTGGCTCGTCACCCGATACGCCCTGGACCACCGCGACGTCCCACCGTGCTGGCACGCCCACGGCGACCTCGTCGAAGAGCTCACCGCCCTGATGACCGCCCACACGGCCGCCTACGACCCCGCCGGCAACGCGACCGGGCCGTCGGAGTGGCACCAGACCCTCGCCGCGACCCGTCAACGCCTCCAGATCTGGGCCGCACGCACCGGCTGCCGGCGCAGCGAACACCGCCCCCCGCAGCCACCCACCTGGGTCAGCGACGACGACGCCGATGGCTGACTCCGCGCGGGGCTGATGTGCGCGGCCGTGGCGCTCCCCTTACCGAACCCGTGGCACCGAGTGAAGGGACGACGACGTGAGCCAGGCAGCCCAGACCGCCCGCACGGACATGCTCCGACGCGCGCTGCTCTACGCCGACGCCGGCGTGCCCGTCTTCCCGTGCGCCGTCGGCCGCAAGACCCCGCTCACCGCGCACGGCTTCCACGACGCCACCGTCGACGTCGACCAGATCCGCCGCTGGTGGACCACAACCCCGCACGCCAACATCGCCACCCCCACCGGCGCCCCCTACCTCGACGTCCTCGACGTCGACGTCCGCCCCGACGGCACAGGCTGGGCGGCCCTCAACCGGGCCAAGGCCGCCGGGCTCACCGACGGGTGGATCAGCGCCATCCACACCCCCTCCGGCGGGCTGCACCTGCACTACCCCGGCACCGACCAGCGCAGCGGCTCGATCCGCGGCGCCCACCTCGACTTCCGCGCCACCGGCGGGTACGTCCTCCTCCCGCCTTCCCTCGGCCAGACCAAGACGTACTCCAATCGGTACGAGGTGATCCGCGTCGGCCCCACACCCGGGCGGCCCCTCGATTGGGCCGCGGTCACCCGCCTCCTTGCACCGCGCCCGAGCGCCGCCCCGGCCCGGGTCCGCCCCGCCGACGGGCTCGACCCGACGCCCTGGCTCGCCGCCCACGTCGCCAAGCAGCCCGAAGGCAACCGCGACAATGCGCTGTTCTGGGCCGCCTGCCGCGCCGCGGAAGCCGGCGTCGTCGACTACGAGCCCCTCGTGGCCGCCGCCCTCGCCGCCGGCCTGCCCGAACGCCAAGCCGTCCGCACCGTCCTGTCAGCGCGCGACACCGTCGCCCGCGGCGCCCCCGGGCGCGCCGGCCCGACCCACGACCTGGCCCCCATGCGCCCGCCCGTCACCCGATAGGAGACCTCGCCGTGAACCGCACCGCCGCTGCCGGCCCGCCCGTGCCGCGCATGCTCCTGTCCGTCAACGAGGTCGCCGCCGAGCTCGGCTGCGGACGCGACACCGTCTACGCCCTCATCGCCAAGGGCCACCTGCCCTCCCTGACCATCAGCGGACGCCTCCGCCGCGTCCGCCGCGAGGATCTTCTCGCCTACATCGACTCCCGCGTCCCGACGACGCCGTCGCGCTGAGGGGTCGACCGTGACCAAGCTCCTTCTCACTCCGGAAGAGGCGGCCGAGCTCCTCGGGATCGGGCGCACGAAGGTCTACGAGCTCATCCTGAGCCGGGCGCTGGAGAGCGTGAAGATCGGCACCGCCAGGCGGATCCCGACCGACGCTGTCGCCGACTTCGTCGCCGACCTGCGCCGTCGAAGCGCCTGAGACGCCGCATGGCACAGCGTCGAGGCAACGGTGAGGCGTCCGTCTACAAGGACGGGTCGCGATGGCGCGGCTCCGTCGAGGTCGGGCGGTCCATCGACGGCACGCGCCGCCGAAAGAAGGTCTCTGGCAAGACGCGCGCCGAGGTCGTCGCGAAGATCCGGGCGATTCAGCGCACCGTGTCGGCCGGCGAGTCACCGAAGGACGACAGGCTCACCGTCGCGGCCTTCCTCGATCGCTGGCTCGCTGCCACCCTGCCCGGGACCATCGCGCCGTCGACGCTCGACAACTACGCCGACACGGTCCGCCTCCACATCCGGCCTGCGCTCGGGCACCACGTCCTGACCCGACTCAAGGTCCAGGACGTCGACGCGTTCCTCGCCGCCAAGCGCGAGGCCGGCTATAGCCCCAACAGCGTTCGGCTGATGCGGACGATCCTCCGGCGCGCGCTGAACGACGCCGAGCGCGAAGGGCTCATCACCCGCAACGTGGCTGGCCTGTCGTCGCCGCCGCGCCTCCACCGCGGCCCCGGACGGAGTCTGACGATCGACCAGACCCGCGATCTCCTGCGCGTGCTCGCGGAGCACCGGCTAGGAACCCTGTTCATCCTGATGCTCGCTTTCGGCCTGCGGCGCGGGGAGGCGCTCGGGCTGGCCTGGTCGAACGTCGACTGGAGCCGCGAGACCATCCACCTCACGCACGGCCTCAAGCGCGTCCGGAACCGCGCGGGCGGCGACCGCAAGACCGTCCTGATGCTGGGCGAGCTCAAGACTGCAAGAGCTCGACGGACGCTGTACCTGACGCCGGAGCTCGTCGAGATGCTCAAGCGGCACCGCGCTGCTCAGGCGGAGGAGCGCAGCCGCCTCGGTGAGGCGTGGGTGGAGTCCGGCCTGATCTTCACAACCGAGCACGGCACGATGCTCGACCCCGACAACATCTCGCACGTCTTCTCGCGGCTCGCACGGCGGGCCGGCCTCGGGCACTGGCACCCGCACGAACTGCGCCACACCGGCGCCTCGCTCATGCTCGCCGGCGGCACACCGCTGCACGTCGTCTCCGAGGTCCTCGGCCACGCGAGCATCGCGATCACCAAGGACGTATATGGCCACCTCTCCGAGGGTGACAAGCGCTCCGCGGCGGAGGCGATGACGGCGATACTGCTGCCGCCCGCTCGGGCGGATTAGCGCTCGCCGCCCGACCCCCTCGGCTGAGGGCGTCCGCCTGAGCGGACCCTGCAACAGGTTCCGTCGAGTTCGATGCACGACCGTCTCGGGCCCCGCCGGACGGTGTTCGAGGGCGCCTGCCCTGCGAACGTGCTCGCGCGCCTCGGCAGCAGCCTTGAGGGACCTGAGCGTCCCTGGCCGTGCGAACATTCTGAAGGTGAACGCGCGCGAGCCCGTCGAGCGGATGCTCGAGTTCGTCGAGACGCAGCATGTCCCGGCCGTTGGGCCGGCCGGCGACCTCGCGGAGGCCTGGCTGGCGCACGTCGTTGAGACGGCGCGCGCCACGCTATTGCTAAACAGTGTCGGCCTTCAGGACGTCGCAGCGCCCTTGCGGCGCTCCGTCATGGAACACGCACTGTGGATGCTCTGGCTTGGTCGCAATCAGAGCATCGCGTGGGACACCGTGCGAGCGAAGCGACGGCTCACGGTCGC
>JBDIAU010000249.1:0-4084 GCA_039812565.1 Beutenbergiaceae bacterium | reverse complement strand
ACCCGCCCGCCCGACGGCGCCCGCCCGCCCGACGGCGCCCGCCCGACCGACGAGCGCGCCGCCGTCCCGGCCCCGCCGGCGACGGGTGGACCGGTCGGCCCTCGCCGGCGTGGTCGGCTGGTCGCTGCTCACCCTGGGGCTGGCGATCCTGCTCGGCGTCGTGCTCTCGCGCCTCGTGCCCTGAGCCGGGCATGACGACGGGGCACCACCGGAGGCTGGGTGGTGCCCCGTCGTCGAGTCCCGGCGAACGAGGGGGGAGGGCGCCGGGACCTCGGCAGGGCTCGGGGAGGCGAGCCCTACTGGAGCAGCGCCGCCGGGTCGACGGTCGGCGGGACGATCACGGCGTCGATGACGTGGATGACGCCGTTGGAGGCCTCGACGTCGGTCGCGACGACGTTGGCGTCGTTGACCTTCACGCCGCCGTCGGTGGTGACGGCGATCGTGGAGCCCTCGACGGTCGGCACGTCACCGGCGGTGACCTGGTCCGACGTGACCTCGCCGGCCACGACGTGGTAGGTGAGGATCGCGGTCAGGGCGTCCTTGTTCTCGGGCAGCAGCAGCGCGTCGAGCAGGCCCTCGGGGAGCGCCTCGAACGCGGCGTCGGTCGGGGCGAAGACGGTGAACGGACCCTCGCCGCTCAGCGTCTCGGCCAGCCCCGCCGCCTGGACGGCGGCCACGAGGGTCTCGAAGTCCTCGTTCCCCGCGGCGACGTCGACGATGGTGCCCGGCTCCTCGGCCGCCCCGTCGTCGGTGCCCTCGTCCATGCCCGCGTCGGTGGTCTCCTCCGCCGCGGCGGTGGTCTCAGCGTCCTCCGCGTCGCTCGTCGCGCACCCGGTCAGGACGAGCATCGCGGCGACGGCCGCCGCTCCGGCCAGCTTCAGCCTCATGGTCTCTCCTCGGCTCGGTCTCTACGACTGCGCGGCTCGCAGTCATGCCCGGTCTTCGGGGGAGGCCCGTGGCGCGGATGCAGCTGCGTCGCGCCGGGACGGGATCGTTACCGACCTGTGACCTCGGGGTGCCGCAGCGGGAGGCCCGGGTGGGTTGAGCCGCGCTGGATCGGGTATCTCCGCCGGCCGCGCCGCTGGGCGCGCGCCGCCGGCGGGGGCCGGCGGCCGGGGGAAGGAGACCACCATGACGTTCGCGCACGCGAACCACTACGAGATGCGAGGCGCCGGGGTCGAGCTCGTCGTCGACACGAGCGGCTTCGGCGGGCGTCCCGTCGTCAGCCTCGAGGTGGACGGGACCGCCGTCCCGGCCGCCATGCTCTCGCAGACGTCCCACGGGCTGGTCGTCGAGGGCGTCGTCGAGGAGGTCGAGGACGGCGACAGCCTGCTGGCCCGCCTCCACCTCCCGTGGGTCAACCTGGCCGACGGCGCGGTGACCGTCGCGGGGTTCGCCCTCCTCACCCGGTCGCGGTCCTCGATCGGCGGCCCGGGCCTGGTCGAGGGGCCGCTCCACCTCTACGACCTGCGACCGCTCGCCGGGACGGCCGGCGTCGTGCCGTCGTAGCGGCGCGCCAGGGCGGGCCTGTCAGGGCCCCGGGAGCACGTCGTACGTGGACAGGGCGGCGACGTCGAGCACGTCAGCCGGGGTCACCGGGTCCCGGGTGAGCAGGGAGTCCATCGCGTCGCCGAGCCGGTGGCCGGCGAGCTCCGCGGACTCCGAGTCCGGCGGCAGGTAGGTCCGGCCGTGCTCGACCAGCCACGCCTCCCAGATCCGGTCGACGTTGGCGTGGTTGAGGTAGAAGACCGGGTCGTTGGGTGAGGTCGCCGGGGCCATGTCGCCGCCCACCCAGACGTGCACCCGGTTGTGCAGCCCGGGCCCTGGGCCGGGACGCCAGCCCTCGAGCCGGTTGCGGAACCCGGCCGACGAGCGGCCCCACGGCGCCGCGTCGTACGGGGTCAGCGCGAGCGCGGCCCGGACCTGCGCCGTCGTCGGGAGGTCGGCGACGTCGGCGCCCAGGTCGCGGAGCAGCCCTCGCTCGGTCGAGCGCAGCCCGCCGAAGCGGTCGGACTCGACGAGCACGGGGAACGCGTCCGCCGTGAACGGGCCGTCCGGCACGGGGAAGCCGGAGCCGCCGATGCCGTCAGGACCCCAGAGCGCGGTCCTCGGCTGCTCCGCCGCCGGGAGGTCGCCGTCGGCCGCCCAGTCCCAGTACGGCAGCCCGACGTCGGGGTCGCCGAGGACCCGCTGCAGCTGCAGCTCGAGCAGGACGAGCATGAAGCGGTGCCAGGGCAGGAAGACCGGCCCGGAGTGGGCGGCGTTGCGGTCGCCCTGAGTGGGTGGCGTCATCCGCATCATCGCCCGCTGGTGCCAGACGACGAACAGGTCCCACGTCGAGACCGGCACGGTCGGGCCCGGGATGCCGAGCTGCGTGGTGGTCGGGCCGAGGGTCTCGGCCTTGAGGGCGAGGACGCCGCGGACGTAGGCGTCTCGGGCGGACGGGTCGGTGATGCTCCGGCGGACGGCGGCCACGGCGACCCCTCAGTGCTCGTGGTGGTGGTGGTCGTGCCCGTGCGGGTCGGGCGGCGGGTCCTCGGGGTCGGGGAGGGGGAAGTCGTCCGGGAAGACGTCGATCGCCTTCTCCACGAGGGCGACCACGGAGGCGAAGTCCCGCGTCGGGAGGCCGTGGTAGTGGACGCGGCCGTCGTTGTCGACGACGACGTGGGGCGCGAACGGCCGGCCGTCCACCTCGATCGTGTACCGGGTCCGGACCACGATCTCGTGGCCGCGGTGCTGCGCCGTCCGCACGGACTCGAGCTCCCCGCCGGGGCCGTGCCCCGCGTGAGGGCCGGGAGGCCCGTCGGCCGCGTTCGCCGCCACCGCGGCCGCGATCCGCTCCGGGGAGGTCGCGGCGGTCAGGTCGAGCGAGTCCATCGTCATCACCCCGCCTGCTCCGGGCGCCCGGTGCGGGCGCCCTCCCTCCCGGTCTACCCCCGGTCACGCGCGACGGCGAGACGTGCCGGCCGCGGTCTCAGGCGGCGGACGACGGCGCCGCGCCGGTCGGCCCGACGACACGCCCTCGCGAGCCGCCCGGCTCCCGCCCGCGCCGCAGGGGGCGGGCTACGGTCACGCCCGTGCGGCTCCTGCTCACCGGATCGAACGGCTTCGTCGGCGCACGGATCGCCGCCGAGGCGCTCGGGCGCGGCTGGGAGGTCGTCGGCGTCGGGCGTTCGGCCGAGCCCCGTTCGACCGTCTCCGCGTACGTCCGGCACGACCTCGTCGCGCCGCTGCCGCCGACGCTCGTCGGAGGCGGCGTCGACGCCGTCGTCCACTGCGCGGCCCTCGCCTCGCCGTGGGCGCCGCCCGCCGCGTTCGTCGCGGCCAACGTCACCGCGACCCGCAACGTCCTCGGCTGGGCCGAGGCCGCGGGGGCGCCGCCCGTGGTCTACGTGTCCTCCTCGAGCGTCCAGTACCGGGACGCCGACCAGCTCGGCCTCACGGAGGACGACCCCGTCCCGATCGACGCCGAGCAGATCAACGCGTACTCGCGGACCAAGCGGATGGGGGAGCGGCTCGTCCACGCCTACCCGGGGTCGTGGACCGTGGTCCGGCCGCGCGCCGTCTTCGGGCCCGGGGACACCGTCCTGCTCCCGCGGATCCTGGCGGTGGCGCGGCGCGGCCTCCTCCCGGTGCTCGAGCCCGCCGCCGGTCCGCCGGTGGTCTGCGACGTCACCTACGTGGACACGGTCGCCCACTACGTCGCCGAGGTCCTGGCGCGCCGGGCGACGGGGACGTACACCCTGACGAACGCCGAGCCGGTCCGGCTGTACCCGTTCCTCCTCGACGTCCTCGACCGGCTCGGCTGCCGCCCGCGCGTGCGGCGCGTGCCGGTGCCGGTCGCGCGGACGCTCGCCGGGGCGGCGGAGCAGGTCTCGGCGCTCCTGCTCGACTACCGGGAGCCGCCGCTCACGCGGTACGGCGTCTCGGTGCTCTCGCGATCCAAGACGTTCGACGTCTCCCGCTCCCTGCGCGACCTCGGCGCGCCGCCGCTGGGCCTCGACGAGGGCGTCGACCGGCTCGTCACGGCGTGGGTCGGGGCGGGCGCGTGAGCGGCGCGGCCGTCGCGACCGCGGGCCTCGCG
>JBDIAU010000248.1:0-4089 GCA_039812565.1 Beutenbergiaceae bacterium | reverse complement strand
GAACTCATCCCGGACCTCGAAAGTCGAGCGAGCGGGGCGATGGCCCGGTGGGGACCAAGGGTGCGCCCGAACCCTTCCACTGAAGAGCTCGAACACGAAGAGGGTGGCCCAGTGAGCGCGCGGGAGCGCGAGGCGCTCGAGGGCGCCCGCGTCGTCGTCGCCGGCCTGGGCACGTCGGGCATCGCGGCGGCCCGGGTGCTGCACGCCGTCGGGGCGCACGTCCTCGCGGTCGACGCCGACCCCGCGGCGCTCGATGCCGCCGAGCTGCCCCCGGGCGTCGAGCGGCTCGCCCTCGGCGACCGTGAGGCGCTCGCCGAGGCCGCCCTCGACGGCGCCCGTGGCCGTCCCGACGTCCTCGTCGCGTCCCCGGGCCTGCGCCCGGACCTGCCGCTGCTGCACCGGGCCGTGCAGGTGGGGGTCCCGTGCTGGAGCGAGGTGGAGCTCGCCTGGCGCGTGCAGGCCGCCTCGCCGACCCGGCTGCCGTGGCTCACCCTGACGGGGACCAACGGCAAGACGACGACCGTCGGCATGCTCAGCTCGATCCTGTCGGCGGCGGGCCTGCGGGCGCCGGCCGTCGGCAACGTCGGCACCGCGATCAGCACGGTCGCGCTCGAGGGCGGCGCCGACGTGCTCGCCGTGGAGCTCTCGAGCTTCCAGCTGCACCTGACCCACACGGTGGCGCCCCGGGCCAGCGCGTGCCTCAACATCTCCGCCGACCACATCGACTGGCACGGCTCCTACGAGGCGTACTGGGCGGCGAAGGCGAAGGTGTTCGCGCGGACGGAGCGTGCCTGCGTCTACTCCGTCGCGGACCCGGCCACCCGCGAGATGGTCGAGCAGGCGGACGTCCAGGACGGCGCCCGGGCGATCGGGACCACGCTCGGCACGCCGGGCGTCGCGGAGCTCGGCGTCGTGGACGACGTGCTGGTCGACCGGGCGTTCCTGCCTCAGCGCCAGACGCACGCGCTGCCGCTGGCGACGGCCGAGGACCTGCTCCACCTCACCGGGAGCGGACGTCGCGAGGACCTGCCCCCGCACGTCGTGGCCGACGCCCTCGCCGCCGCCGCGCTGGCCCGCGCCCACGGCGTGGAGCCCGGGGCGGTCGCCCAGGGCCTGCGGGACTTCCAGCCCGGCGCGCACCGGATCCAGCTCGTCGCCGTGCACGACGGCGTCTCCTACGTCGACGACTCGAAGGCCACCAACGCCCATGCGGCGTCCGCCTCGCTCGCCGCGGTCCCCGCCGGCCGGGCCGTCTGGGTCGCGGGCGGCCTGGCGAAGGGGGCTCGTTTCGAGGAGCTCGTCGCCGAGCGCGCCGACCGTCTGCACGCCGCGGTCCTCATCGGGGTCGACCGGGCGCCGCTGCGGGAGGCGCTCGCGCGACACGCGCCCGAGGTCCCGGTGGTCGAGGTGAGCGCTGACGACACTGGGGACGTGATGACCCACGCCGTCCGCGCCGCCGCGCGTCTCGCCCGACCGGGCGACACCGTGCTCCTCGCGCCCGCCTGCGCCTCGATGGACCAGTTCCGCTCGTACGCGGAGCGGGGGGACGCCTTCGCCCGGGCGGCCCGCGCCCTGGAGCACTGACGATGGTCAGCCTGCAGACGCCCCCCCGGACGGGCGTCCGCACGGGGACGGCCGGGGGCCCGGGCCCGGGCGCCGGGGCGACGTCGAGCGTCCCGGTCGGCGCACCGGGCAGGAGGACGCGCGGGCGCGCCGCGTGGGGTCGCCTCCGGGTCGGGACGTCCCGGCGGGTGCGCGAGCGCACGTCGGGGCTGTCGGGCACCTGGGACTCCCCGGTCACGAGCTACTACCTGCTCGGCGGCGTGACGCTGCTCCTGCTGCTGCTCGGCCTCGTCATGGTCCTCTCCTCGTCGATCATCTCCTCGATCAGCAAGGACGGGAACCCCTTCACGGTCTTCCTCGACCAGGCGAAGTTCGCGCTGATCGGCGTCCCGCTCCTGGTGGTCGCGTCGCGCCTCCCGGTGTCGTTGTACCGGCGCATCGCCTGGCCGGCGCTCGGCGTCGGCATCGCGCTGCAGCTCCTCGTCTTCGTGCCCGGCCTCGGGGCGTCCAAGGGCGGCAACACGAACTGGGTGATCATCCCCGGCATCGGCCAGAGCGTGCAGCCGTCGGAGTTCGCCAAGCTCGCGCTGGCGGTGTGGCTCGGTGCGGTGCTGGCCCGGAAGCGCCACCTGCTGGGGGACGTGCGGCACGTCGTCATGCCGGCGCTGCTGTTCTCCCTCGTCGTCGTCGGGCTCGTCATGAAGGGCCACGACCTCGGTACGGCCCTCATCCTCGTGGCCTTGATCGCGGGGGCGCTCTACGCGGCGGGCGTGCCGATGTGGATGTTCACCGTCAGCGGCATCGCGGCCGCGGTCGGCGTCGTCGCGCTCACCGTCTCGAGCAAGAACCGGCTCGACCGGATCTCGACCTTCGTCAACGGTGCCGCAGGGGACCCGCAGGGCCTCGGCTACCAGTCGAAGCACGGGATCTGGGGCCTGGGCACCGGCGGGCTGAGCGGCGTGGGCCTGGGCGCGTCGCGTGAGAAGTGGCTCTACCTGCCGGAGGCCCACAACGACTTCATCTTCGCCATCATCGGCGAGGAGCTCGGCCTGCTCGGCACCCTCCTGGTCCTCGGGCTGTTCGGCGTTCTCGCCGTCGCGCTGTTCCGGGTGGTGCGGCGCAGCCCCGACCCGTTCGTCCGGATCACGACGACGGCGATCACCGCCTGGGTCCTCGGGCAGGCGCTCGTCAACATCGGCGTCGTCATCGGGGTCATCCCCGTGATCGGCGTCCCGCTCCCGCTCGTGTCCGCGGGCGGCTCGGCGCTCATCACGACGCTGGCGGCGCTCGGGGTCGTCCTCGCGTTCGCCCGCGACGAGCCGGGCGCGTCCGAGGCGCTCGCCGCGCGCCGCGGCGTCATGCGCCGGTCGCTCGCCGTCGTCCCCGGGAGGCGCCGCCGTGGCTGAGCCCCTGCGTGTCCTGCTCGCCGGCGGGGGCACCGCCGGCCACGTGAACCCGCTGCTCGCGCTTGCGGCGGAGCTGCAGCGGCGTGACCCCGCGACCGAGATCACGGTGCTGGGAACGGCGACCGGTCTGGAGTCCCGCCTGGTGCCGGCCGCCGGCCTGCCGCTCGCCGTCGTGCCGCGCGTCCCGCTGCCGCGGCGGCCCTCGACGGAGGCGTTCCGGCTCCCCGGCAAGCTCGTCGCCGCCGTCCGCGCGGCCGAGGAGGCGCTGCGCACGAGCCGGGCGGACGTCGTCGTCGGCTTCGGCGGGTACGTCGCCACCCCCGCGTACCTCGCCGCGCGCAAGCTCCGGGTGCCCGTCGTGGTCCACGAGCAGAACGCCCGGCCCGGGCTCGCGAACCGGGTGGGCGCGCGCCACGCCGCGGCGGTGGCCGTCACCTTCCCCGGTACGCGCCTGCGTGGCCGGGCCGGCACCGAGGTGACCGGTCTGCCGCTGCGACCTCCGATCGCGGCGCTCGTGCGCGAGCGCGCGGAGGACGCGCCCCGAGCGCGCCGGCACGGCGCCCAGGCGCTCGGGCTGGACCCGGACCGCCTCACGGTGCTCGTCACCGGGGGCTCGCTCGGCGCCGTGCGCGTCAACGAGGCCGTCGCCGGAGCGGCGGAGGCGCTCGTGGCCGCCGGCGCGCAGGTGCTCCACCTGACCGGTCAGGGGAAGTCGGAGGCAGTCCTCGAGGCCCTCGGCGAGCGCGACGGCCTGCTGGCCGAGCGATACCACGTGCGCGAGTACCTCGAACGCATCGACCAGGCGTACGCGGCCTGCGACCTCGTGATCGCCCGATCGGGCGCGGGCACGGTGTGCGAGCTCGCCGCGCTCGGCATCCCGGCCGTGTACGTGCCCCTGCCGATCGGCAACGGCGAGCAGCGGCTCAACGCCGCCGGCGTGGTCGCGGCCGGCGGCGGCGTCCTCGTGCCCGACGAGGACTTCACGCCGGCCTGGGTGCTCGAGCACGTCGTCCCCCTCGTGACGGACGCGCCGCGGCTGGCCGCGATGGGCCGCGCGGCCGCCGAGAGCGGCGTGCGCGACGCGGCCGAGCGCCTCGCCGACCTGGTCGAGCGCGCCGCG
>JBDIAU010000247.1:0-4089 GCA_039812565.1 Beutenbergiaceae bacterium | reverse complement strand
GCCCGGGGCAGCGGGCGAGGCGGTCACCGGGCGTCCACGGGCATCTCGAAGGTGGGCGCGGCGTGGACGCCGGGCCGGCCGGGGACGGGGTTGCGCACGAGCCGGGTCACCGCGTCGCGCAGCCCGAACATCCCGCCGACGGCGGGGACGAGCAGCTCCGGCTGCCCGGTGAAGGCACGGGTGAGCAGGGCGAGGAAGTCGGCGTAGGTGGCGTTGAAGGTCTCGGCGGCGGCGCGGACCTCCGAACCCTCGGGCAGGTCGGCGACCCGCAGGTTGGTCGCGACCGGGTAGACCGCGTCCCAGGCCACCTCGAGCGCGGGGCCCGTGGGCTCGTTCGGCGCGTCGCCGGGCTGGTAGTAGCGGCCGAGACGGAGCTGCTGGAAGCGGTAGTAGTGGGAGAGCTCGTCCTCCTCGTCGTAGATGCCGCCCTCCAGGCCCTCGCCCTGCTCGCTGATGAGCCGGACGGCGGCGACGGCCGAGTCGAGGTCCTTGACCGGGATGACCTCGCCGCCGCCGGAGTAGTAGAGCTCGGGGGTGACCTGGCGGGCCGGGTCGCCGACGAAGAGGTCCACGCCCTGCGCGTGGAGGTGCCGGATCCCCCGCTCGATCTCGGCGTAGAACTCGCCGATGCTGTAGAAGTGCAGGCCGTCGTCGCCGTTCGGCGCGACCGCGGGGATCGTGACGGCCTTGCGGTGGCGGCGGACGAACCGGTGCTCCGCCGTCGGCGCCGCGGCCGGGCGCTCGATCGACAGGAACGTGTCGATCGCCTCCGGGGAGAACGGCTGGAGGCTGACCTGGAAGTCCGTCTCGCCGTCGGGCAGGTACGCCGGGTACCGGGCGACGAACCCCTTCCGGGACAGGTCCGGCTCCCCGCCGACGGCGTTGAGGAGGTTCGCGGCGAGGGTGAGGTGGAGCATCTCCTCGACGACGACGACGCGGATCACGTGGTACGCGTCGCTGTTCGAGCCCGGCTGCAGCGAGTACAGCGCGGTCAGGTACGGCGGGATGGTCGCGTGCTCGAGCTGCATGGCCGCGTGCAGGTAGTCCTGCAGCTCGGCGGGCGTGGTGATGGCGCTGAGGGTCATGCGGGGACGGACTCCTTGGTCGGGGAGACCTCGACGGAGGCCTCCGTCCTGAGCTGTCGGACCATCTGCTCGGCGCTCTTCAGGCACAGCGCCGCGAGGGTCAGGGTGGTGTTGGAGGTCCCGATCGAGGGCATGCTGCCCGCGCCCACGAGGTAGAGGTTCTCGTGGTCCCAGGAACGCTGGTTCGCGTCGACCACCGAGGTGGCGGGCGAGGTGCCCATGACGTGGGTGCCGGCCCAGTGGTTGCCGCCGCGGACCGTGTACCCCTCGCCCTGGTAGGTGAGGTAGCCGACGTCGGTGGGGCGGTACTCGGAGTGGTCCTCGACGCCGAGGCGCTGGAAGATCCGCCGGGAGAGGCGCCGGGCGTAGGCGATGCCGGCGAGGGTGTAGTCGGCGACGGTGTACGAGAGCACCGGGCGCGGGTTGCCGAGCCGGTCGCGGTAGCGGCCGTCGACGGTGATGCGGTTGCTCGGGTCCGGGAGCAGCTCGACCATGAAGTCGAGGAGGAGCTGGCGCGAGATCCGGTCGACGACGCCGGTGCGCAGGGCCCGGCCGAACGCGTTCGCGTTCTCGACGAGGTCGAGGACCTGCGTCTCGGCGCCACCGCCCGCCCAGCCCCAGCCGTCGTTGTGGATCGACGTCCGGAACGCGGCCTGGGCGCGGCGGAAGGCGCCGCCGCGCAGGTCCTCGATGCCCGACGTGCAGTTGGTCCCCCGCATCGTGCCCGCGACCTGCGGCAGGAGGCCCCAGGCGAGCAGGTAGGCGTGGTCCATGAGGTTGCGCCCGACCAGCCCGCTGCTGCCGGGCAGCCCCGACGCGAGCAGGAGCCGCGGCGTCTCGACGGCGTTCGCGGCGACGACGACGAGCCGGGCGTGGACCACGTGCGTCGTGTGGGCGGGCGAGGCCAGGTCCCCGTACGACTGGTACTCCACGCCGTCGACGCGGCCCGACGCCGGGTCCACGTGGAGCCGGGAGACGACGGCGCGGGTCCGGACGTCCACGCGGCCGCGGGTCCGCGCCATCGCCTTCGCCAGCGTCTTCCCGGCGTGGTACTTCGCCTGGACCGGGCAGATCGGCACGCAGTTGTTGTTGCCCTGGCAGCGCTCGCCCTGCTCGACCTGGTGCGTGCTCACCGCCCCGACCGGGACGAACCCGGCGCCGCCGTCGTAGTCGGGGTTCGGCACCCCGTTGCGCGCCTGCGGCGTGGTGCGCACCCGCAGCCGGTGGTGCTCACCGCCCAGCTCGACCGCCATCCCGTCGACGCCGCGGGCGACCACCGTGTCGAGGTACGACGCCGGGAGCCCGCGCATCGGGAAGACGTAGCCCGGCTCGAACGTGATCCCGAGGTAGGCCTGGTCCTCGACGTCGGCGGAGACGCCGAGCTCGCGCTCGGCCTCGCGGTAGTACGGCGCCAGGGTGTCGTAGCCGAACGGCCAGTCGAGGCCGACGCCGTGGCGCGTCCGGGTCTCGAAGTCCTCCGGGAGCATCCGCAGCGCCTTCGCCTCCCAGTGCATCGTCGTCCCGCCGAGGGTCCGCACGTAGGTGCTGTCCATCGGGTACGGGCCGTTCTGCACGAGGTACGCCGACGCGTCCGGGCGCCCCGGCGCGAGAAGCCCGACGTCAGGGCTGCGCGGCATGTCCGCGTTCGGGTTGTCGGGGTACGGCGCGTTGTTGTCCTTCGACGTCGCCGCGTAGAAGCGCTCGAGGTAGCGCTCGTAGCCCCGGATGGTCCGTTCCTCGCCCGGCCCGGCCTCGAGGACGAGGACGTGGAAGCCCTCCGCGCCGAGCCGGTCGGCGACGATCGCCCCGGCCACGCCGGAGCCGACGACGACGGCGTCGTAGTGCGTGGCGTCGTCGAACGTGCTGCTGGTCATGCCCTCGCCCCCCGAGGTCATCACGTGAGTCGGGGCGCGCGAGCGCACGACCCCGCAACCGGGAGCCGACGTGACCGGCCCCCGAGGGCCCGGAAGCGGGCCCGTGCGCCGGAACGTAGCCGAGCCGTTCCGGCCCGATCCAGCGTTATGCCCGGCGAGAACCGCAAATTTCCGAGGGTTTGCGGGATCCGACGCCCGACCCCCGTATCGGCGGCGCCGGGACGTCCGGCACGCTGAGCCCGCGACCGGGGGCACGGCGCGGCCGGTCCGCGCCGTCGGTGGGTCGCCGATCGGGGGGTCGACGGGTGGACGGTGGGTCTCAGCACGCGGATGCGGCGGGCGACCCCGACGGCGCGCGCCGCCGGGCGCACGGCGAGACGTTCGGGGTCGAGCGGATGAACGCTGTCAGCGACGGCGTGTTCGCGATCATCCTGACCCTGCTGGTCCTGGACCTGAAGCTGCCCGACCTCGCCTCCGGCGAGGACGTCCGGACGGCGCTCGTCGAGAACTGGCACGTCTTCGTCGCGTGGCTGATCTCGTTCGTGGCCATCGCCCGCTTCTGGGTGGTCCACCACGCGGTCTCGAGCGGGCTGCGCCGCTGCCACACGGGGACGATCGCGCTCAACTTCGCCGTGCTCGGCGTCGCCTCCCTCGTCCCCTTCTCGGCGGACCTCATCGGGAACGACCGCCTCGTCGAGCCCTGGTCGACCGCGATGTTCGCGGCCAACTTCGCGCTGCTCTCCGTCACCCTCGGGCTGCTGGCGCACCACGTGGCCACCGAGCCCGACCTCCTCGACCCCGAGCGGCCCGCCGTCCGCCTCAGCCGCTACCGGCGCCACCACCTCGTCGTCGCGCCGCTGGTCTTCCTCGCCGCCGCGAGCCTGGCGTTCACCCACCCCTACGTCTCCATCGCCCTCCTGGTCTCCGAGTTCGCCGCCGCGGCGTGGTGGAGCGTGCGCGGCGGCACCCGCCGGGCCGACGAGCGCCGAGGGCGCGGGGCCGGCAACGGGGACGACGAGGCGAGCATCGTGGGCGCGGTGGCGAGCACCGCGGGCGCGAGGGCGAGCACCGCGGGCGCGGGGGCGAGCACCGCGGGCGCGGGGGCGAGCACCGCTGGAACGGGGGCGAGC
>JBDIAU010000246.1:0-4113 GCA_039812565.1 Beutenbergiaceae bacterium | reverse complement strand
GCCGTGGCCGTCCAGACCGGCCCGCCGGCCGCCCCGTGAGCGCCGGCGCGCCTATCCTGGGCACCGTTTGGCCCGATCAGGCCCCCCGACAGACCCCGAGGTGACGAGCGTGGCATCCCCCACACCCCCCCGCGCGGTGCGCGTGGCCCTGCTGGGCTGCGGCGTCGTCGGCTCCCAGGTGGCCCGCCTCCTGGTCGAGCAGGCCGACGACCTCGCCGCCCGCGTCGGCGCCCCGCTCGAGCTCGTCGGCGTGGCCGTCCGCTCGTTCGACGACCCGCGCGGGTACGACGTCGACGAGGCCCTGCTCACCGAGGACGCGGCCGAGCTCGTCACCCGCGCCGACGTCGTCGTCGAGGTGATCGGCGGCATCGAGCCGGCGCGCACGTTCCAGCTCCGCGCGATCGCGCACGGCGCCAGCGTCGTCACGGCGAACAAGGCGCTCCTGGCGCTGCACGGGCCGGAGATCTACGCCGCCGCCGAGGCGGCGGGCGTCGACGTCTACTTCGAGGCCGCCGTCGCGGGTGCGATCCCGCTGGTGCGACCCCTGCGGGAGTCCCTCGCCGGGGACCACGTGCTGCGCATCCTCGGCATCGTCAACGGCACGACCAACTACATCCTCGACGCGATGACCACCCAGGGCCTCGGCCTCGACGAGGCGCTGCGCACCGCCCAGCGGCTCGGCTACGCCGAGGCCGACCCGTCCGGCGACATCGAGGGCAAGGACGCCGCCAACAAGGCCGCGATCCTCGCCTCCCTCGCCTTCCACACCCGGGTGCCGCTCGCCCAGGTCGCGACCGAGGGGATCACCGGCGTCACCGCGGAGGACGTCCGCTGGGCCGCGCAGTCCGGGCACGTCGTCAAGCTCCTGGCGATCGCCGAGCTCGTCCCCGCCGGCTCGGGCCAGGGCATCGCCGTGCGCGTGCACCCGGCGCTGGTGCCGCTCGACCACCCCCTCGCGAGCGTCCACGGCGCCTTCAACGCCGTGTTCGTCGAGACGGCCGCCGCCGGCCCGCTCATGTTCTACGGCCAGGGCGCCGGCGGCACCCCGACGGCGTCCGCCGTGCTGGGCGACGTCGTCTCCGCCGCCCGGCACAAGGTCCACGGCGGCCTCGCGCCGACGGAGTCGGTGTACGCGGACCTGCCCGTCCTGCCCGCGGAGAGCGTCCGGACCCGGTTCCAGCTGCGGCTCGACGTCGCCGACAAGCCCGGGGTGCTGGCCGAGGTGGCCGGCGCCTTCGCGCAGCACGACGTCTCGATCGAGACGGTCCGCCAGGCGCCGGAGACGGTGGACGGCGTCGCCGAGCTGCTCATCGCGACGCACGAGGGCACCGAGGGCGCGCTGCGGGCGACGGTCGCGACCGTCGCCGCGCTGCCCGCAGTCCTCGCCGTCCGGTCCGTCCTGCGCATCGAGGGGGCGTGATGGCGCACCAGTGGCGGGGCCTCATCGCCGAGTACGCGCCGTGGCTGCCGGTGGAGGCGGGCGACCCCGTGATCACCCTCGCCGAGGGCGGCACGCCGCTCGTGTCGGCGCCGACCCTCGCCTCGCGCACGGGCGCGGAGGTCTACCTCAAGGTCGAGGGCGCGAACCCGACCGGGTCCTTCAAGGACCGCGGGATGACCATGGCGATCAGCAAGGCGGTCCTCAACGGGGCGCGGATGGTGGTGTGCGCGTCCACGGGCAACACCAGCGCGTCCGCGGCCGCCTACGCCGCCCGGGCCGGCCTGGGCTGCGCCGTCGTCCTGCCGGCCGGGAAGATCGCGGCCGGCAAGCTGGCGCAGGCGATCGTCCACGGCGCCGAGCTCGTCGCCGTCGACGGCAACTTCGACGACTGCCTCCGGGTGGTCCGCGCGCTCGCCGACGCGTACCCGGTCGAGCTCGTCAACTCCGTGAACCCGTACCGGCTCCAGGGCCAGAAGACGGCGGCGTTCGAGATCGTCGACGCCCTCGGGGACGCCCCGGACATCCACGTCCTGCCCGTCGGCAACGCGGGGAACATCTCCGCCTACTGGATGGGGTACCGGGAGTACGCGGCCGCCGGCGTGGCGTCGCGGACGCCGCGGATGTGGGGCGTCCAGGCGGAGGGCGCGGCGCCGTTCGTCAAGGGGGAGCCGATCGAGCACCCGGAGACGGTCGCCACCGCGATCCGCATCGGCAACCCGGCGTCGTGGGCGCTCGCCGTCGCGGCGCGCGACGAGTCGGGCGGCTGGATCGACGCCGTGAGCGACGCCCAGATCCTCGACGCGCAGGCGCTGGTCGCGCGCGAGGTCGGGGTCTTCGTCGAGCCCGCCTCGGCCGCGAGCGTCGCCGGCCTGCTGCAGGCCGCCGAACGGGGGCTGGTGCCGGAGGGCGCGCAGATCGTCTGCACGGTCACGGGCAACGGCCTCAAGGACACGGCGACGGCGCTCGGGGACCGGCCGATCGAGCCGCGCGTCATCGCGCCGGACGTGACGGCCGCCGCCCGAGCGCTCGGCCTGGCGGAGGCGGCACGCCCATGAGGATCGCCCGCGAGCACGTCCGCGTCGAGGTGCCGGCGACGAGCGCGAACCTCGGCCCGGCGTTCGACGCGATGGGCCTGGCGCTCGGCCTGCGGGACCGCGTCGAGGTCCGCGCGACCACCGGGAGCACGCACGTCGAGGTGATCGGCAACGGTGCCGGCACGCTGCCGACCGACGACGAGCACCTCGTGGTGCGCGCGCTGCGTGCCGGCCTCGACCACGCCGGCGCCCCGCAGACGGGTCTCGACCTGCGCTGCCACAACGTCATCCCGCACGGCCGCGGCCTCGGCTCCTCGGCCGCCGCCGTGGTGGCGGGCCTGCTCGCCGCCCGCGGGCTGGTCAGGGACGCCGACGCGCTCGACGACGCCGCGGTGCTCGCCCTCGCGACGCGGTTCGAGGGGCACCCGGACAACGCCGCCCCGGCGATCCACGGCGGCGCGACGATCGCGTGGCTCGAGGACCTCACGCCTCGGGCGGCGCGTGTGGAGGTGGCCGCCGAGCTGGACCCGGCGGTGCTCGTCCCTGCGGCGCGCCTGGCGACGTCGACGGCGCGCGCCGTGCTCCCGCCGCGGGTGCCGCACGCGGACGCGGCGTACAACGCGGGCCGGGCGGCGCTCCTCGTGGTGGCCCTCGCCGGCCGTCCCGACCTGCTGCTGCCGGCCACGGAGGACCGCCTCCACCAGGACTACCGTCGGGACGTGCTGCCGCAGAGCGTCGACGTCGTGGCCCGCCTGCGCGGCGCGGGGCTGCCCGCCGTCGTCTCGGGCGCGGGGCCGAGCGTGCTCGTGCTCGCCGCCCTGGACGCCCTGACCGAGGAGACGCTGGGCCGCGCCGGCTGGCGGGTCCTGCGTCCCGGCGTCGACCGGCGCGGCGCCTCCGTCGAGGCGCTCTGACGGCGGTCCCCGGGGCCTGACGGCCGGCCCGGCCCGGCCGTCTCCTCGGCGCGCGGTGGTTCGGTGGCGCGCTCGCGACCGGGTTCTCGGGCGGTGATATGCTCATCCCGAGCCCCGGACCGGACCGTGTGCATCCCCTCACGGCGACGTCACCCGCCCGGAGCTAAGCCCCGAGCCCTCGTTGCGCAACGCCTGCGCCCCGAGGCTCGCGAGGCCCTGTCGATCCGCCATCCATCGGATCTCACCCCGGGCTCGTCGGTGCGTCACGCGCCCGGCGGAGCCCCATCCGAGGGGAAAGGAACCTCGTGACCGAATCCACCGACGCCGCCACGGCGACCGCGGACGTCGCGGCGCGCGGCGGCTCGCTGAGCGCCCTCCGACTGCCCGAGCTGCAGGCGCTCGCCGCCGAGATGGGCCTCAAGGGCACCGGCAAGATGCGCAAGAGCGACCTGGTCTCGGCGATCCAGCAGGGCCGCTCCGGAGGCGGCCAGACGCGCGCACCGCGGCGCGCGAGCTCCCCGGAGCGCACCGTCGAGGTCGCCGGCGCCGAGGGCGGGCAGTCGTCGTCGAACGGCTCCGCCCCCGCGGAGACGCCCCGCATCGAGATCCAGCTCCCCGAGCGCCGCGACGGCGGCGAGTCGCAGGACGAGCGCGCGGCCCGCGCCGCGGAGGCCGTCGGCAGCGTGACCGGCCGCCCCGCCCAGCGCGAGGGCGGTCAGCAGCG
>JBDIAU010000245.1:0-4119 GCA_039812565.1 Beutenbergiaceae bacterium | reverse complement strand
GGCGTAGATCGCGAGGGCGCCGGCGATAGCGCCGACGCTGAGCACGGCGAGCCCGGCGGTGGTCTGCATCCACTCGGTGCTCGAGCCGAACGCCGCGAGCGGTGTCAGGACCAGGACGGCGACGGCGAGCAGGGTCAGGCGCCAGGGGTTCTGGGGCCGCGGGGCGGCCTCGGAGCGGGCGGTGATCGGCCGCGTCAGCAGCGACCGCACGGACAGCACGGAGAGCACTGCGGACGCTGCGACGACACCCGCGACGCTGAGCAGCGCCGCGGTGGTCGTCGCGCGCAGCGGCGCCTGGAACCACCCGGGCCCTGCCCTCACGAGGGTGGTGACGACGGGCGCAGCGACGAGGAAGACACCCACCCCCGCGAGGGCGCCGACGAGCGCCTGGAGGCCGTTCTCCGTGGCGGCGACGACCGCCGTGCGGGGGGCGCTGAGACCGAGGAGCCGCAGGGCGGCGAGGCGCCGGTCCCGCGCGGCGGCCGAGGCCCGGGTCGAGGTCAGCAGGAGCACGAGCGCCGGGACCGCGCTGAACGCCAGAACCGCCCAGATCCGGGCACGTTCTTGAGCGTCGATCGGGACCTGGGCGCCGTAGAGGGCGGCGGGCACGCCGGCGGTCGTCAGCAGCAGCGCCTCGGCGACCGCTGTCCCGCCCAGGATCGCGACGAGACGGGGCGCGCGCGTGGTCGCCGCGAGCTGGGCTCCGAGCCGGACGACGGCGATCACGCCGGCGTCCCGACGCCGCTGACCCGCCCGTCGCGCAGGGACACCGATCGGGAGGCCCAGGCCGCGACCGAGAGCTCGTGGGTGACGAGGACGACGGCGACCCCGCGCTCTGCGGAGGCGCGAAGGAGGGACTCCAGGACGAGCTCACCGGTCACGGTGTCGAGCGCGCCGGTCGGCTCGTCGGCCAGCACCACGTCAGGCTGGTGGACCAGTGCCCGGGCGACGGCGGCGCGTTGGGCCTGCCCGCCCGAGACCTCGACGAGGCGTCGGTCTGCGACGTCACCCACCCCGAGCTGCCCGAGCAGGTCAGCGGCCCGCTCTTGCGCCTGGCGACGGGGCAGCCCGAGCAGGCGCACGGGCAAGGCGACGTTCTCCGCGAGCGTGAGCTCGGGGACCAGGTCGCCGAACTGGAACACGAACCCCATCCGGCGCAGCCGCACCGCCGAGCGCTCCCGGTCGCTCAGGGTGTCGATCCGAGCCCCGTCGAGCTCGACCTCACCCTCGTCCGGTCTCAGGAGCCCGGCCAGGACGTGCAGCAGCGTGGACTTGCCCGAGCCCGACGGGCCCATCACCGCGACGACCTCGCCCGGATCGACACTGACGTCCACCCCGTCCAGCGCCCGCGTGGTCCCCAACGACAGCCGGAGCCCTCGTCCGGCCAGCACCGGCCGCGTGACCCGTTCTGGTGGTGACGGCGCGCTGGAGCGCCTCATCGAGACTCCAGCACGGCGCGAACGCGGGCCGTCATGTCGCCCAGGCGCGCACCTGCAAGCTCGACCCAGCGCAGGTCCGCCTCGAGATGCGCGATCTCGTAGTCCCGAGCGAGCCGATCGATGACGTCGCCCTCGTGACGCGCCGCCGTGAGCTCCCGAGCCCGCACGAGGTACGCGGCCCGCTGGGCCTCGAGCAGATCGACCGCAGACCTCCCCGCCACGAGGGCCAGGACGACCTTCGTGAACAGCTCGGACGGGCGACCGGCCGGAGCGACGGGAGCCTGCAACCACGCGTCGAGCTCGCCCACCCCGGCCGGCGTCACCGCGTAGACGCGACGATCCGCCCCGCCCCCCGGCTCGATCCGCACACCCTCGGCAAGGCCATCACGCTCCAGGCGCGCCAACGTCGCGTACACCTGGCCGAAGCGCACCTCCTGGCGCTGACCCAGCAGACCGTCATACGCCTGCTTCAACGCAAACCCGTGCCGAGGTTCATCATCCAGAAGCGCAAGGAGCGCCATCCCCACACTCACGCCGCGAAGAGTACATCGAGTGTATACCCTGGGTGTGGACCAACGGCGGTGCCGTCCTCGCAACCGAGCTCAAGCCGGACGGATTCGTTCACGCGAGCCCTGGATCGCCCGGCGGTAGGTTCCCGGCATGACGGCGCAGGGCCCGCCCGAGGGCCATCGGTACCGCGCGGTGGCACCGTGGCCAGGCAAGCGGATCAGAGCGTTGGGCGTGAGCATCCGCGACGGCGTCGCGCCACCTCCTTCGTGCCCGGAGTACGGCGACGTCATCGCCTGGTACGACGATCTGGCCGTGAGGGTGCAGACGGAGCTGGACTCTCTCGACTGGGTCAGCCTCCTCGAGAGCCGGCCCTATCGGGTCACGTCGAGGGCGAAGACCCTCGACACGCTCCGGGAGAAGCTGAGGCGTGATCGATCGACCCCCCTCGAGTCAGTTCAGGACGTCGCCGGCGTTCGCTTCGAGGCGGACATGACTCTCGACGAGCAGGACGCGGTTGCGCATGCGATCTCGGCGATGTTCCTTCAGCCCCCGTCGAGCATCCACGACCTTCGTCGCGCCCCGCACGCCGGCTACCGGGCCGTCCACGTCTGGCTGCGCTTGCCAGCGCGCGTGGAGGTCCAGGTGAGGACGACGCTCCAGGGGGAGTGGGCGAACGCCTACGAGTCATTCGCGGACATCGCCGGTCGCGGCGTGCGCTACGGCGAGGTCCCTGATGACGCCTCGCTGGCCTCGTTCATGCTTCAGCTCCAGGCCCTGTCGGTGGACCAGTGCGCCCTGCTCGAAGGGGAGATCAACACCCTCGACCTCGCCGCTCGAGCGCTTCGTGACGAGTTCGATCAGCGCAGCGATGAGTCCGAGGCATCGGCTGAGGCTCACGCGCGCATCGCGAGACGTTCCGCTGCCGTACAGGAGGCCAAGGTACTGTTCACGGAGGGACTGCGAGACGTGCGTAGGGCTTTCGACCTGTTGGCCGCCGAGAGGAGGGCACGATGAGCGGCTTCGTCGTTGAGTACAACCGGCGAACCAGAGAGGTCCGGGTCACCCAGTTCCTTGGACCCGAAGGCCATCGCGCCGCTCTGAAGCGGCGGCTGCAGCTCGAGGCTGAACGCACGGACCTCGAGTGGGAGATCGCCTCGTTGGCCAGTGACTCGATGGAGACCGTCCGCCACACCCATTCGCGCTACTTCGAAGGCGAGCGAGCCGGGGTCTGACTGGCCGTGACCGCAAGCCTTCTCCGACGTCACCCTCGCTGGAAACCCCTCGAGCAGCTCGGTGAGCGTCGTTCCAGGCGCCACTGTTGGGGTCGGTCGCCGTGGGTAGGCTGGGGGACGAACACCCCGGAACGATCCCTGGCCCAGTCACATCGCCGGGGTTTCGCCTTTGGCCCCGACCTGCTGGTGGCCGGCGGCCACATGTCGTCGCGGCGACGCGCTCGTTCGCGCTGCTTCGGGGGCGAAGGCGCCGCCCGTCCGAGCATGGCGCCCCGCGGTGAGGTGACGACATCTCGCCCGATAACATCGCCTATAACGCTCGCCTGGCACACCCACGAAACCGCGGGATTCCGCCATTCGCACATCGCGCCCACCGCACGCACCCCGAAGATGCCGGGCGAGCCGAGACGGGTCCAGCCCAGCCGCGCACGGCCCGTGACCAGCGAGTAGACCTCCCGGCCCCGGCACCTCCCGCCCCGGCACCTCCCGCCCCGGCACCCCCGCCCCGGCACCCCCGCCGAGTGCGACGTTGAGGGGCCCATCCCGTCCGGATGGGCCCCTCAACGTCGCACTCGCGGGAAGGGGGTGGGCGGGACCCGCCCGGGGCAGACCACTCATCCCCGGCCACGCTCCGTCGATCGTTGTCACCGAGGAGCAGGCCGGCGTGCGCCGTCGTGCGGTCGATCACCGCCCGACCGGGGCCGCCGACGACCGGTGGAGGGCGACGTGCGGGGACTCCGGGGCAAGCGCGTGGGCGAGGGCCGGTATGCGGTCGGACGGACGGCACGACGGCGGACGCTCGCCGTCGTCGTCACGACGCTGCTCCTCGTGCCGCTGGTCGGCCCGGTCGCCGCGCACGCGGACTCCGACAAGAGCGGCGTGCGGGCCCTGACGACGGCGACCGCCGCGCTCGCCCCCGGCCAGTCCGGCTGGCTCAC
>JBDIAU010000244.1:0-4170 GCA_039812565.1 Beutenbergiaceae bacterium | reverse complement strand
CGGGAGGCTCACCGCCTCTGGCGTGCCGCACCGTAGGCGGGTCGCGTTACCCCGAGGGCTGCGCCGTGTTGCGGGGGCGTTACGCGTCTGAGCTCAGGAGCCGACGAGGTCCCGGAAGGCGGCGTGCACGCCGCGGACTCGCGAGCCCAGGACCACCTGGAACTGCCCGGACTGGGTGAACGTCATGACCACCCCGGGCAGCGCCTCGATCGCGCGCTCGTCGACCGCCGCCGCGTCGGTCACCACCAGCCGCAGCCGGGTGAAGCAGAGGTCGACCTCGGTGACGTTGGTCGGTCCGCCCGCCAGGCGCAGGATGGCGGCGGCGAGCTCGGCGTCGGTCATGGGTCTCCTTCGTCGGGGCGCTCAGCCGACCGGGGCGGTGAGGCGCGCGATGTGCAGCGTGAGGTAGAGGACCTCGTTCCGGGAGAGGTGCCAGTCGAAGCGGCGCTCGAGCAGGGTCGCCACCTCGTGCGCGCACGCCAGCTCGGCGGGGTTGGACTCCCGCACGACGTCGTAGAGGCGCTGCTGGTCGGCCCCGGGCAGCGCACCCTTCTCCTGGCGCAGGAAGAGGTAGCGCAGGTGCGTGATGAATCGGGTGACGTCGAGGGAGTCCTCGTCGACCGTGACGTGGAGGCGGTCCCGGACCACGTCGAGGACGGCGCCGAACACCTCCGTCATCTCCATCGTCTTCCTCAGGTCGTCCTGGCCGAACCGGGCGTTGACGAAGTGGAGCGCGAACGGGATGGCCTCGAGGTCCGGGAGCCGCACGTCCGTGCGCTGGTGGACGAGCTCGAGGACGAGGCGCGAGAACCCGACCTCTTTGGGGTACAGGGCCGCGACCTCCCACTGCAGCGGGTAGTCGATCGCGATGCCCTCGCGCGCCCGCCGCAGCGCGAAGCTGAGGTGGTCGGCGAGCGGGAGAAGCATCCGGGGCCCGACGTAGGGGCCGAGCGTGGAGGCGCCGAGGGCGACGATCTCCTCGGTGAGCTCGATGTCCGCCATCGGGATCTCACCGAGGAACGCGGCGATCCGTTCGGGCGTCTGCCCCTCGCTCGGGGTGAACGTGCGCTCCACCCGGTCGTGGTCGACGTCGTCCCCCGGTTTGGCCTGGAAGCCCAGGCCGCGCCCGATGAGCACGACCTCGCCCCCGGCGTCGTCCACGCCGAGGACGACGTTGTTGTTGAACACCTTGCTGATCCGCAACGCGCCTCTCCTTCGTCGCAGCCCGCGCGCCGCGCTGACTCTTCCGCGCGGCGCCGGGTGTTTCAAGGGCCGCCGCCGCGGCGACGCCCCCCGGATGTCCTCCGGGGAGCGTCGCGGTGCGGCCGGGACGGCCGGTGCGGGGCGCCGTCGCCCCGCCGGGTCAGGACACGACCTCGAGGACGAGGTCCTTGGCGTTGAGCGAGCCCTCGGCGACGGGGACGACGGTCGAGTACCGCTCGGTGTTGGTGATGATGACGACGGTCATCGGGTTGTAGCCGGCCGCGGTCAGGGCCTCGAGGTCGACGTCCGCGAGGAGCTGGTGCGCCTCGACGCGCTGCCCCAGGACCACCGCCGGGGCGAAGTGCTTGCCCTTGAGGTTCACGGTGTCGAGACCGATGTGGACGAGCACCTCGAGCCCGGTGTCGGCCCGGATGCCGTACGCGTGGGGCATCGCGGAGACCACGGTGCCGGCGATCGGCGAGTAGACCTTGCCCTCGCTCGGGACGACCGCCACGCCGCTGCCGAGGGCGCCGGAGGAGAAGACCTTGTCCGGGACCGCGGCGAGCGGGACCACCTGGCCGGCGACGGGGGTGGGGAGCTGGTAGGCCTCGGTCTCGACGGCGCCCTCGTCCGCGGACGCCTCGGCGCCGGCGGCGTGCTGCTTCGCCGGGAGGTCCTTGAAGCCCAGGAGCATGGTGAGGGTGAAGGCGATGACGATGGCCGCGCCGGTGCCGATGAGCTGGAGGGTGAAGCTGCCGATGCCCATGGTCGCGGTGAGGGTGATCAGGCCGGGAAGGACGAAGCCCTCGGCGGCCGAGCCGCCGACCGCTGCGATCGCACCGCCGACGGCGCCGCCGATGACGCCGTAGATGAACGGCTTCTTCAGGCGCAGGGTGACGCCGTAGATCGCGGGCTCGGTGACTCCGGCGAGGAAGCCCGAGACGGCGGCCGGGCCGGCGATCTCCTTGAGCTCCTTGTTTCGCGTCTTGAAGAAGACGGCAGCGGCGGCAGCCGCCTGGGCGAGGACGGCGGCGAAGAGCGGGCCGGTCAGCAGCGAGTAGCCCTGCGTGGAGAGGTCCTGCAGCATGACCGGGACGAAGCCCCAGTGGATGCCGAAGATGACGAACACCTGCCACAGGCCGCCCATGATCGCGCCGCCGACGAGCGGGCTGAGGTTCCAGACCCAGTTCACGGCGTCGGACATCGCGGTGCCGACGGCGTCGGAGACCGGGCCGATGAGCAGGAAGGTCAGCGGGACGATGAGCGCCAGGACGACCATCGGGGTGACGAAGTTCTTGATCGACTCGGGCAGGACGCGGGCGAGCAGCTGCTCGAGCTTGGCCTGGGCGTAGATCGCGATGATCGTCGGGATCACGGCCGAGAGGTAGGAGATCATCACGACCGGGATGCCGAAGAACGTGATGTCGCCGCCGGAGCCGGCGAACGTCTGCAGGGTCACGGAGCCGGCGTCGGTCGGGACGACCGCGATCGTCGCGGAGTAGATCATCGCGGCGGCGATGGCGACGGCGGTGTAGACGTTCGCCTTGAACTTCTTCGCCGCCGTGATGGCCAGCAGGATCGGCAGGAACTGGAAGATCGCGTCCGCGGCGGCGAACCAGATCGCGTACGTCGTGGTGCTCGCGAACTCGGGCGAGAACCGGACGACGGTCGCGAGCAGGGCCTTCATCAGGCCGGACCCGGCCAGCACCCACAGGAACGGCGTGAAGATGCTGGTGATCAGGTCGATCGCTCGCCCGAGGAAGCCGCCCTTGGCCGTCCCCGCCGCCGAGACGGCGTACCGCCCGACGATCGCCTCGTACACGTTGGCGACCGCGTTGCCGATGACCACCTGGAACTGACCGCCGGCCTCCACGACCGTGATGACGCCCTTGGTGTTCTCGACCGCGGCCTTGTCGGCCTTCTGCCGGTCCTTGAGCTGGAACCGGAGCCGGGTGGCGCAGTGCGTCACCGACTCCACGTTCTGCTCGCCGCCGACGCCCCGCAGGACGTCGTCAGCCAGCTGGTCGAACTTCGTCGCCGTTGCCACGATTCCTCCTCGAATCCTTGTGCTTCTCGATGGTTCGGGGTTGATCCGGGCAACAAAAAAACCCAAGCTCCAACCGGCTGCTCCCTCTCGCGTCCCGACGACGGGACCCGAGCTGAGTCGGTTGAAGCTTGGGTTTTGCCTGAAGCCAGTAACAACCCCGCGCTTCCCGGGCCACCGAAGCGACCCGCTGATCACGAGAGTGAAACCCCGCAGGCCGATCTGTCAAGACCCTGGGGTCGGTCGGTCGCGTGACGCGCGTCACACGGGGTGCTGACCTGGCCCGTGGTCGTCAGGGGTGGCACCGCGCGGCACCATGGGACGGTGACCCCACCGCCCCCGCCGGCTGCCGGCTCCCGGCCGCGCCTCACGCTGTACCTCGTCCGGCACGGCGAGACGGTCTTCAACGTGCGTGACCTCGTGCAGGGCTGGGTGGACTCGCCCCTGACCCCGCGGGGCGTCGAGCAGGCCCGCCGCGCGGCGGACCAGCTTCGCCGTCGACGGCTCGTCGCCGCCTACTCGAGCACGTCGGAGCGGTGCCTCGACACGGCCGAGGTGATCCTCGCCCACCACCCGCACCTGAGCGTGGTCCCTCGTCGGGAGCTCAAGGAGCTGCACTTCGGCGAGCTCGAGGCGCTGCCCAACGAGGAGTTCCTCGCCCGCGTGGACGTCGAGGCGTTCTTCGCCTCGGTGGTCTCGGGCGGGGAGATGGGCGTGCCCGGCGGCGAGACCGGCGCGGTCTACCGGCGCCGGGTCGACGCGGTGTTCGCCGAGATCGTGGCGAACCACCCCGACGGCGGGGAGGTGCTCGTCGTGAGCCACGGCGTCACGATCGCGACCTACCTCTCGACGGTCGGCTGGGGGACGCCCGGCCCGCTCGCCAACGCGAGCATCTCCGTCGTCCGCGTCGACGGCGCCGGGCG
>JBDIAU010000243.1:0-4188 GCA_039812565.1 Beutenbergiaceae bacterium | reverse complement strand
TCCGAGATCACCAGCGGCGGGGCGAGCCGCAGCGTCGAGCCGTGCGTGTCCTTGGCGAGCACCCCACGTGTCGCGAGCCGTTCGCACACGGCGCGCCCGGTGAGCCCGAGCCCCGGTGGCAGGTCCACCCCCGCCCAGAGCCCGACGTGCCGCACCCGCGCCAGCAGCCCGGCCTCGACGAGCACCCCGAGCCGGTCGGCGAGCACCTCCCCGAGCCGCCGTGCCCGCTCCTGCGGCTCGCCACCGGCGAGCAGCCCGACCACCCCGAGCGCGACGGCGCAGGCCAGCGGGTTGCCGCCGAACGTCGAGCCGTGCGTCCCGGGCGTGAGGACGCCGAGCACGTCAGCCCGTCCGACCACCGCGCTGACCGGCACGATCCCACCGCCCAGCGCCTTGCCGAGGGTCACGAGGTCCCCGCGGACGCCGACGAGGTCGGCGGCGAGCGTCGCCCCGGCGCGGCCGAGCCCGGACTGGATCTCGTCGAGCACCAGCAGGACGTCGCGCTCCGAGCAGAGCGCGCGCAGGGCCGGCAGGTAGTCGGCGGGCGGCACGTGCACGCCTGCCTCGCCCTGGACGGGCTCGACGAGCACGGCCACCGTCGTCTCGTCGACCGCCGCGGCGACGGCCGCCGCGTCCCCGTACGGCACCGCGACGAACCCCGGGGTGAAGGGCCCGAACCCCGCCCGGGCCACCGGGTCCGTCGACGCGGAGACCACCGTCGTGGTCCGGCCGTGGAACGCCCCGGCGGCGACGACGATCGTCGCCTTCCCGTCCGGCACCCCCTTGACGTCGTACCCCCACTTGCGCGCCGCCTTGATCGCCGTCTCGACGGCCTCGGCGCCGGTGTTCATCGGGAGCACCATCTCGCCGCCGACCAGCCGGGCGAGCCGCTCCGCGAACGGCGCGAGGAGCTCGTGGTCGAACGCCCGGCTCGTGAGCGTGAGCCGGTCGAGCTGCTCGTGCGCGATGGCGGTGAGCACCGGGTGGCGGTGGCCGAAGTTGAGCGCCGAGTACCCGGCGAGGAAGTCGAGGTAGCGCCTCCCGTCGACGTCCGTCACCCAGGCGCCGTCGCCGGAGCGCAGGACGACGCCGAGCGGGTGGTAGTTCGGGGCGAGGGGCGAGGGGGGCACGGTGAGCGGGGCGCTCACTCGTCGTCGTCGGTCGGTGGGCCGGCCCAGCCGATGCGCCCCTCCGACGGCGCCTCCCGCAGCTCCAGCGTGCAGCACTTCGCGCCGCCGCCGCCCTTGAGGAGCTCGGACGTGTCGACGCCGATCGGCTCGAAGCCGCGTTCGCGCAGCTGCGCGGCGAGGCCGACGGCGGCCGGGGAGTGGATGACGTGGAGCCCGTCGCTGACGCAGTTGATGCCGAGGTGCACGGCGTCGGACTCCTCCGCGACGATGGCGTCCGGGTACAGCCGTCGCAGGATCTTCTGGCTGCCGGGGGAGAAGGCGCCGGGGTAGTAGGCGATGAGGTGGTCGTCGGTGAGGACGGCCAGCGCCGTGTCCAGGTGGTAGAACCGCGGGTCGACGAGGTGCAGGGACACCACGGGCCGCCCGAACGTCTCCTGGAGCTCGAGGTGGGCGGCGTGGTCGGTGCGGAAGCCGGTGCCGGCGAGGATGGCCCGCTCGGTGAAGAGGATGTCCCCCTCGCCCTCGTTGATCTGCGCGGCCTGGACGATCCGGTACCCGGCGTCGGCGAGCCACGCCTCGAAGGCGGGCGCCTCGGCGGCGCGCTCGGGGTGGCGGAAGTGGGCGATGTAGGCGATGCCGTCGACGACGGTCGCGCCGTTGGCGGTGTAGACCATGTCGGGCGAGCCGGGGAGCGGGTCGATGAGCTCGATGGTGTGGCCGAGCTGCTCGTAGGTGTCGCGCAGGACCTCCCACTGGGCCACGGCGCGGGCCGTGTCCGTCGGCTTGTCCTTGTGCATCCAGGGGTTGATCTCGTAGGCGACGGTGAAGTGCGTGGGTGGGCACATCAGGTAGCGCCTGAGCCGGGCTCGCCGCATCGGTCCTCCTCGTGGGTGCGTCCTTGCGGGCCAGCTCGAAGCCTAGGACCAGCACCGGCGTCGGGGGGTGGGACTACCGTGAGCGTGTGCGACCCGTCGGCGATGACCTCCTCCTGCCCCCGTCCGTCCGGCTCGAGCAGGGGGAGGGCGGGCTGCCACGCGTCGTCGTGGGCTCCCCGGGTGGGGGGTCCGCGGAGGTCTACCTCCACGGCGCGCACGTGACGGCGTGGGCACCCCCGGGAGCGGCCCCCGTGCTGTGGATGAGCCCGGCGAGCCGGTTCGACGCCGCCGCCGCCATCCGCGGCGGCGTGCCGATCTGCTTCCCGTGGTTCGGCGGCGGTCCCGACGGCGACCGCTCGCCCGCCCACGGCTACGCCCGCCTCGCGGACTGGCGTCTGGTCGGGGCCGAGGAGGGGCCGGACGGCGTCGTCGTCACCCTGGCGCTCGATGCCGGCGACGACGGGCTGGCGGCCACGTTCCGCGTGAGCGTCGGGCGTCGGCTGGGTCTGTCGCTCGACGTCGTCAACGAGGGCGCCGCGCCGACGTCCTTCGAGGTCGCGCTGCACACCTACCTCGCCGTGGCCGACGTCCGGGCCATCCGGGTGCTGGGTCTGGCGGGGGAGCGGTACCTCGACCGCAACGGCGGGCCGGAGCCGGTCCGTCAGGACGAGGAGGCGATCACGATCGCCGGGGAGACGGACCGGATCTACGTCGGCTCCCGGGCGACCGTCGTCGTCGAGGACCCGGGGCTCGGACGGCGCCTCGTGGTCGAGAAGGAGGGCTCGGCGAGCACGGTGGTGTGGAACCCCTGGGTCGGGAAGGCGTCGGCGATGGCGGACGTCGGGCCCGAGGCGTGGCGCGGGTTCGTCTGCGTCGAGACGGCCAACGTGCGGTCCGACGCCGTGACCCTGGCCCGGGGCGCGCGCCACGTGACCACGGCGCTGATCGGCGTCGAGGAGGCCTGAGCCGGGCGCGCTTCTGCAGGTCAACGGGGGTGGCCTAGGTCCGACGTCCCAGGACCGGGGCCGTTGCGAAAACTACGGTTGTCCGGTGACAATCCTCGGTCCCCAGCGGGCGCACCCGAGGGGGCGCCGACCTTCCCTCTCCGCAGCGCGGCGGGAGGTGCTCGACCTCGTCGTCGACGCCGAGGGTGGTCTCACCGTCGCCGAGGTGGCCCGGGCCACGGGCGCGCACGCCAACACCGCCCGCGAGCACCTCGACGCCCTCGTCCACTCGGGCGACCTCGCCCGCGCCCAGCTCCCCGCGGTCGGTCGGGGCCGGCCGCCGATGATCTACCGCGCGCTGCCGAACGCCCGCGAGGTCGGCCCCGAGTACCGGGTGCTGGCCGAGGCCCTCGTCCGGCGTCTCGCCGAGGAGTGGCCCGAGAAGGCGGACCAGCGTTCCGTCGGCCTCCAGGCCGGTGCCGCTCTGGCCGCCACCCGGGGCGACGGCGATCGGTCCCGCCTCCTGTGCGCGGCGCTCTTCGACGCCGAGGTGGTGCCGGGGACGGTGCCGACCCGCGACGACGACGGCATGGAGATGCTCACCGTCCGGCTGCGGCGCTGCCCGGTGCTCGACGTCGCGCGGGCGTTCCCCGAGATCGTGTGCTCCACCCATCTCGGCCTCATCCGCGGCTGGCTCGGCGACGACGACGAGGCCCAGCACGTGCAGCTCCAGCCGTTCGGCGACGTCGGGGCGTGCCTGCTCCGGCTCCCGGAGAGCGTGGCGAGCCGGATGCCGTCGGTGGTCGAGGCGCTCGTCGACGGCGACGGCGCGTGCGACGCGCTCGTCGCGGCCGTGCGCGAGCAGGACCTCGGAGCCGACGCCGGGGATGACGCCGTGGACGCGGGCGCTGGACCCGGCACGGCGATCGCCGACGACGGCGAGCTGGTCGGGGCCGGCGGGCGCTGATCCCGCGGGGCGGCACGCCGAGCGGGGTCTGGCGGTCCGGTCGGCGGGGCAACTGCTCACGTCCGCGTCTGCCCGGACGACTGGACTGGTGTGGCGACGATGGATCGTGCCGCAGCGGAGCGCGGCGCACACGAAGGCCCCGGTGAGTGGGGCGCGAGCCCCGCAGCCGCGGTGAGCATGCCCGGGAGCGGGGTCCAGGCCGGCGGGGCGCCGGCGGCCTACCTGCCGCCCGCGGCGGTCGCGGCGGGCGCGACGCCGATGGCGCCGCCGGC
>JBDIAU010000242.1:0-4216 GCA_039812565.1 Beutenbergiaceae bacterium | reverse complement strand
CGGACCGCCACGAGCTCCTCGCGCAGCGACTCCGCGAGCACCGCGACCCTGGCCAGCCGCGCCTCGACGTCGGGCGAGGTGGGAGGCGTGGCCGGCACGGTCAGACAGTAGCCCGCCGCCCGGGCCGTCGTCTGCGCCTCCTGCGGCGCTCGCGGGGTCGGTCGCGGTCAGAGCAGGTCGGCGCGTCCCGAGGGCCCGAGGGTGTCCACGACGCCCTTGACCCGCTGCGCCTGCGCCCGCGTGGTGACGAGCAGCGCCGTCGGCGTGTCGACCACGACGACGTCGGGCAGGCCCAGCACGGCGACGAGCCGCCCGCCGGCGGGCACGACGACGGCGCCCGGGGCGTCCTGCACGACCGCCGCCGCGGCGTCGCCGAGGATGTGGACGCCGTCGGCGTCGGCGGGCAGCAGGTCGCCGAGGGAGGCCCAGTCACCCACGTCGTCCCAGTCGAAGGTCCCGGGGACGACGGCGACGCCGCCCGCCGCGGCCACCGGCTCGGCGATGGCGTGGTCGATGGCGATCTTCGTCAGGCCCGGCCAGCGCTCGGCGAGCACCGCGTCCCGCTCCGGCGTGTCCCACACGTCGGCGATCGCCGCGAGACCGGCGTGGAGGGCCGGCTGCCCGGCGGCGAGGTGGTCGAGCAGCACGGTCGCGAGCACGACGAACATCCCCGCGTTCCACCGGTACCGGCCCGTGGCGAGGTACGCGGCGGCGGTCGGCGCGTCCGGCTTCTCGGTGAAGCCGACGACGGCCCGCGCGTCGGGCGCGCCGTCGACGGCGAGCGGGTCGCCGACCTCGATGTAGCCGAACGCGGTGCTCGGTTCGCGGGGCTCGATCCCGATGGTCACGACCTTCCCGGTGCGGGCCGTCGCGACGGCCTGGGCGACGGCGTCGCCGAACAGGTCACCGCCGGCGATGACGTGGTCGGCCGCGAAGGACCCGACGACGGTCCCCGGGCCGTGCCGGCGCGCGAGGATCGCCGCGGCGAGCCCGATCGCGGCCATGGAGTCGCGCGGCGACGGCTCGACGACGAGGTTCGCCGCCGACAGGCCCGGCAGCTGACCGGAGACCGCCGCCGCGTGCGCGCCGCCGGTGACGACCACGACGCCGTCGTCCCCCGCCAGCGGGGCGAGGCGGTCCCAGGTCGCCTGGAGCAGGGTGCGACCGGACCCGGTGAGGTCGTGGAGGAACTTCGGGTCCGAGCGCCGGGACAGCGGCCACAGGCGGGTGCCGGCACCGCCGGCGGGGATGATCACGTGGAAGCCGGGCAGCGGCAGGTGGCTCATGGCGTCACCCTAGGGCCGGGCACCGACGTGCGGCCGCGCCGTGGCCGTCCCGATCAGCCGTCCGGGCGACGCGGTAGGTTCTGGGCCATGGCCACGCTCAGCACGTCCGCACCCGGGCGCGCCTCGACGCACACCACGATCGCGATGAAGATCGTGATGGCGCTCAGCGGCGCGCTGTTCGTCCTCTTCGTCGCGGCGCACATGTACGGCAACCTGAAGCTGTTCAGCGGGCAGCTCGCGTTCGACGAGTACGCCCACCACCTGCGCACGTTCGGTGAGCCGATCCTCCCCTACTCGGGCTTCCTGTGGGTCCTGCGGATCGGCCTCGTCGTCGCCCTCGTCGCCCACGCCTTCTCGGCCTTCTACCTGTGGCGGCGTGCCAACACCGCCCGCAGCACCCGCTACGCGGTGAAGAAGGCCACGGTCGCGACGCTGTCGTCGAAGACGATGCGGTGGGGCGGCGTCGCCCTCCTGCTGTTCCTGGTGTTCCACCTCGCCCAGTTCACGTGGCTGACCGTCAACGTGGGCGGCGAGTTCGACAGCCCCTACGAGCGCGTCTACGCCGCGTTCAGCGTGTGGTGGGTCGTCGCCCTGTACCTCGGCGCCCTCGCGGCGCTCGGCATGCACCTGCGGCACGGCGTCTGGAGCGCCTGCCAGACCCTCGGCCTCACCGGCTCGCCCCGCGCCGCGCGAACGGCCGGCGCGAGCGCCGTCGCCGTCGCGCTCGTCGTCGCCGTCGGCTTCGCCCTCCCGCCTCTCGCCATCCTGTTCGGCCTGATCTGAGGGGACCTGCCCAACCATGACCGAGCTCATCCAGGGCCTGTACCGCGAGGGCGAGCCCGTCGCGGACACCAAGGCGCCGGACGGCCCCATCCAGACCAAGTGGGAGCGCCGCCGCTTCGAGGCCCGGCTCGTCAACCCGGCGAACCGCCGCAAGCTCCACGTCATCGTCGTGGGCACCGGCCTCGCGGGCGCGTCCGCCTGCGCGACGCTCGGTGAGGCCGGCTACCGGGTGACCGCCTTCTACTACCAGGACTCCGCGCGGCGGGCGCACTCCATCGCCGCGCAGGGCGGCATCAACGCCGCGAAGAACTACCGCGAGGACGGCGACTCGGTCTTCCGCCTCTTCTACGACACGGTCAAGGGCGGCGACTACCGGGCGCGAGAGTCCAACGTCTACCGGCTCGCCGAGGTCAGCGCGTCGATCATCGACCAGTGCGTGGCCCAGGGCGTGCCCTTCGCCCGCGAGTACGGCGGCTACCTCGACACCCGCTCCTTCGGCGGCGTGCAGGTCTCCCGCACCTTCTACGCGCGCGGGCAGACCGGCCAGCAGCTCCTCATCGGCGCACACCAGGCGCTCAGCCGCCAGGTCGCCGCCGGGACCGTCACCGAGAACCCCCGGCACGAGATGCTCGAGCTCGTCGTCGTCGACGGCCGGGCCCGCGGCGTCGTCGTCCGGGACATGGTCACCGGCGAGGTCGAGACCCACCTGGCCGACGCCGTCGTCCTGGCCACCGGCGGGTACGGCAACGTCTTCTTCCTCTCGACGAACGCGATGGGCTGCAACGTCACCGCGACGTGGCGCGCCCACCGCAAGGGCGCCTACTTCGGCAACCCGTGCTTCACGCAGATCCACCCGACCTGCATCCCGGTCTCCGGGGAGCACCAGTCGAAGCTCACGCTCATGTCCGAGTCGCTGCGCAACGACGGCCGGATCTGGGTGCCCAAGCGCGCCGCCGACTGCCCGAAGGACCCGCGTCAGATCCCCGAGGCGGACCGCGACTACTACCTCGAGCGGATCTACCCGGCGTTCGGCAACCTCGTGCCCCGGGACATCGCCTCGCGCGCCGCGAAGAACGTCTGCGACGAGGGCCGCGGCGTCGGGCCCGGCGGCAAGGGCGTCTACCTCGACTTCGCGGACGCGATCGCCCGGCTCGGGCAGGACGCCGTCGCCGCCCGCTACGGCAACCTCTTCGACATGTACGAGCGCATCACCGGGGAGAACCCCTACGAGGTCCCGATGCGCATCTACCCGGCCGTCCACTACACGATGGGCGGCCTCTGGGTGGACTACGACCTCTCCTCGACCATCCCGGGCCTCTTCGTGGCCGGCGAGGCGAACTTCTCCGACCACGGCGCCAACCGCCTCGGCGCCTCGGCGCTCATGCAGGGCCTGGCCGACGGCTACTTCGTCCTGCCGAACACCATCCGCGACTACCTCGCCGGCGGCCCGTACCCGCCCGTGCCCGCCGACCACCCCGAGGTCCAGGCGGCGGAGACGTCGGTCCGCGAGCGGATCTGCCACTTCCTGTCCACCAAGGGCAGCCGCAGCGTCGACAGCTTCCACCGCGAGCTCGGCCACATCATGTGGGAGTACTGCGGCATGGCGCGCAACGCCGAGGGGCTGCGCCTCGCGATCGACAAGATCCGCACGCTGCGGGCGCAGTTCTGGGCCGGGGTGAACGTCCCCGGCTCCGGCGAGAGCCTCAACCAGTCCCTCGAACGGGCGGGCCGGGTGGCGGACTTCTTCGAGCTCGCCGAGCTCATGTGCATCGACGCCCTGCACCGTGAGGAGTCCTGCGGCGGGCACTTCCGCGAGGAGTCCCAGACGCCCGAGGGCGAGGCGCTGCGCGACGACGACCGCTTCGCGTACGTCGCCGCGTGGGAGTGGGGCGGCGACGGCGGGGCGCCGATCCTGCACAAGGAGACCCTGCAGTACGAGTACGTCGAGATGAAGCAGCGGAGCTACAAGTGAGGATCACCCTCAAGATCTGGCGCCAGGACGACTCGCAGGCGCAGGGCCGGTTCCTCACCTACCGGCTCGACGGCGTCTCCCCCGACTCGTCCTTCCTCGAGATGCTGGACGTCCTCAACGAGGAGCTCACCGCCAAGGGCGAGGAGCCGGTCGCGTTCGACAGCGACTGCCGCGA
>JBDIAU010000241.1:0-4218 GCA_039812565.1 Beutenbergiaceae bacterium | reverse complement strand
TGCGCGCGACGGTCCTGGCGCAGGCCGCCCTCCCCGCCGCCGCCGACCCGCCCGCGCCGCCCGACCCCGCCGACCCGGCCCACGCCCGCCTCACCCGCGTGCTCGGCGGCCGCCTGCCCGACGGCGAGGCCGTCGCCGCCGCCGTCGAGGCGGCGCTCGCGGCGGGGGACGGCCGGCCCGCGTGGTTGCCCGCCGCGGACGACGCCGAGGCCGCCGCCCTCGACGGCGTGTGCGCGGACTGGCTCGCCTGGTACCGGGCCGAGGTCGCACCCGCGCCGCAGGCGCCCGCCCCCGACTCCTGGGTGGACGGCCACCTCGAGTACGGCTTCGACGTGTCGGTCGCCGCCCCCGGCGGCGAGCTCACCCTCACGGCGCCGGAGTTCCCCGGCGGGTCGGTCGACTGGTACGCCTTCCGGCGCGCCGAGCCCGGCCGCGCGCTCGGGACCGGGGAGGCGGCGCCGTCGTCGGCGGTCCAGCGCCTCCAGGCGTCGCGCCTGCGTTACCCGGGGATGCCCGCGGACCGGCTCTTCGAGATGGAGGACGGCCGGGTCAACCTCGGCGCGCTCGAGGCCGAGCCGCACGACCTGGCCCGGCTGCTCCTCGCAGAGTTCGCCCTCACGTACGGCGGGGACTGGCTCGTCGTGCCGTTCGACGTCCCCGTCGGCGCCGTGACCACGGTGACGTCGGTGGTGGTCACGACGACGTTCGGGGAGCACCTGGTGGTGCGGCCGGCGACGACGCCCGGCTGGCGGATGTTCGAGACCGACGGCCTTCCGGGGCTGCTCGCCCCGCCGGCGGCCGTCCACGTCCTCGAGGGCCCCGCGCTCGAGGACGTCCTGTTCCTGCGCGACGAGATGGCCAACCTCGTCTGGGCGGTCGAGCGCACCGTCACGGGGCCCAGCGGGGACCCGCACGACCGCGCGACCGAGCCGCCGCCGGTCCCCGCGACGGGCGGGCCCGTCGTCGAGCGCGCCGAGCTGGACTGGGTCCTGCAGACGACGACGCCCGCGCACTGGTTCCCGTACCTGCCGACCTCCGACGGGTACCGCGAGGTCGGGCTGCGCCGGGCGCGGGTCAGCGGGCAGCAGCCACCGGCGGGACGCCTGGTCGCGGAGGAGGCGCAGCGGCACCTCTTCGACGGCGAGGTGCCGCGCGACGGGGTGCGGGTGCGCCGCGTGCCCGTCGTCGCCCGCCGTGCGGACGGCACGTACGAGCGCTGGGTCACCCGGCGGGTGAGCACGGGACGCGGCGAGGGCTGGAGCGGGCTGGCGTTCGACGGGGCGGTGCGTCGCACCGGCGGCTGAGCACGGGCGACGAGGACGGGCGCGCGGCGTCCGGGAGGAGGGGACGATGGGGTTCGACACGGTGGTCGCCTGGGACAACGGGCGCGTCTACTTCTTCTCCGGCAGCGAGTACTGGGCCTGGGAGGTGGCGAGCCGGTCCGTGCCGCCCGGGTACCCGCGGCAGATCGCCGACGGCTGGGCGGGCGTGTTCCCCGCCGGGCTCGACGCGATCCTCTGGGGCAACGGCGGCAAGGCGTACGTGTTCAAGGGCGCGGACTACGTCCGCTACCTCGTCGGCCCGGACCACGCCGAGGCGGGCTTCCCCCGCCCCTACGGCCCGGCCTGGCGCGGCCTGTGGCCGTCGGGCCTCGACGCGACCGTCAACTGGAACAACGGCAAGTCGTACGTCTTCAAGGGCGCCGAGTACATCCGCTACGACATGGCGTCCGACCGCGCCGACGACGGCTACCCGCTGCTCATCGGGGCGCAGTGGCCGGGGATCTGGGACCGGGACCTCGACGCGGCCATCGTCCTGCCGGGCACGACGACGGCGTACTTCTTCAAGGGTGCCGAGTGCATCCGCTACGACACGGCGACCAACGTCGCCGGCCCGCCGACGCCGATCAGCACCGAGTTCCCGGGCGTGCCGGTACCCGGCGCGGCACCCCCGCCGCCGCCCCCGGTCGCGTCGTGGTTCATCGACTCCGCGGCGCACCCGGTCCGCCAGGGCAACGCGGTCACGGCGTTCACCGACGGCGACTCCTACTTCGCCGACCTCACCGCGGCGATCCGCGCGGCGTCGGGGGCGGCGTCGTTCGTCGAGCTCGCCGCGTGGGACTGCCAGCTCGACTTCCCGCTGGTGGCCGCGGACGCGACCAGCACGCTGCGCACGCTGCTCACCGACGCCAGCGCCCGGGGGGTGGAGATCCGCGCCCTGCTGAACCGGCACCAGCTGCGGCCCTTCGGCGGCGGCACGGTCTCCGGCTTCGACAACACGGCGGCCGCGACCTTCGTCGACAGCCTGCCCACCGGCTCCGCGATCCACGACGACCGCTACCTCAACGCCGGCACGCACCACCAGAAGTTCGCCGTCGTCGGGTCGGAGGCGGGGCTCGTCGCCTGGTCGGGCGGCATGGACCCGAACCCGAACCGGCTGACGACCAACCCGACCGTCGTCCTGCACGACGTCCAGGTCCGGGTGACCGGGCCCGCAGCGCACGACCACCACCGCCTCTTCGCCGACCGCTGGACCGACAACCCGCTCGCGGCGTCGAAGCGGGCCCTGCCCACGCCCGCGGTGCCCGGGCCGGCCGGCGCGCTCCAGGTGCAGGTGGTGCGCACGGCGGGCAACGGCACGGCGCACCCGGGCATCCCCCCGGGCGCCGGGGCCGCCACCCCCGGCTACACCTTCGCCCCGACCGGCGACCGGTCCGTCCGCGAGCTCGTCCTGCACGCCATCGGCGCCGCGCAGCGGTTCGTCTACCTCGAGGACCAGTACCTCGTCGACATGGCGACGAGCGCCGCCCTGCTCGCCGCGCTCCCCCGGCTGACGTTCGTCGTCATCCTCATGCCGCACACGACCTCGGTGAACGGCGAGCTCCACCAGGGCTGGCGGCGGCGCAAGGAGTTCCTCGACCCGCTGCTCGCCGCGGCGCCGGGCAAGGTGGCCGTGTGCTGGGGCAACCCGCTGTACATCCACTCCAAGACGTGGGTGGTGGACGACCAGCTGGCGATCGTCGGCTCGGCCAACTGCAACCGGCGCGGCTACACCCACGACAGCGAGCAGGCGGTCGGCGTGTTCGAGTCGACGGCGGACGGGAGCTGGGCGCACGCGCTGCGCAAGCGCCTGTGGGCCAAGCACCTCGGCGTCGCGGAGTCGGCGGTGCACGACCCCGTCGCCTCGTGGGGCGGCTGGGTCACGCCGTCGGCCACGGCGCACGTGGTGCACTACGACGTCAACGGCGGCACCGACACCGCGGGCTTCCCGCTCAGCACGGCGACGGCGTGGGACACGCTCATCGACCCGGACGGCGCCTGAGCGGATGGACTACGGGCAGGAGCTCCGGTTCGGGGTCTTCCTCACGCCGTCGGCGGCGGCGCGGGACGAGGTGGTCCGCCTCACCGTGCTCGCCGAGGCGGTCGGGCTCGACCTGGTGGCGTTCCAGGACCACCCGTACCAGCCGCGATTCCTCGACACGTGGACGCTGCTGTCGTACGTGGCCGCCCGCACCGAGCGGGTCCGCCTCGCCCCCGACGTGGTCAACCTCCCCCTGCGGCACCCGGCCGTCCTGGCCCGGGCGGCGGCGAGCCTCGACCTGCTCAGCGGCGGCCGGGTCGAGCTCGGGCTCGGGGCCGGGGCGTTCTGGGACGCGATCGAGGCGATGGGCGGCCCGCGCCTGACGCCGGGCCAGGCCGTCGAGGGGCTCGCCGAGGCGATCGCGGTGATCCGCGGCGTGTGGGACGTCGACGCCGCGGGTCCGCTCGTCGTCGACGGCGAGATCCACCGCCTCCGGGGCGCCAAGCGCGGGCCACGTCCGGCGCACGACGTCGAGATCTGGGTCGGCGCGTCGGGGCCGCGGATGCTGGCGCTCGTCGGCCGGCTCGCCGACGGCTGGCTGCCCTCGCTCGGGCGGGTCGGCTACGACGCGCTCGTCGCGGGCAACGCGGCGATCGACGACGCCGCCCGCGCCGCCGGGCGCGACCCGCGGCTGGTGCGCCGCCTCCTCAACGTCACCGGCACGATCGGAGCCGGGTCCGGCGCCGGCGTGCCGTCCGGGGCGCTGCTCGGCCCGGCCGGGCAGTGGGCGGAGGAGCTGGCCGACCTGGCGCTCGGGGACGGGGTCTCGACGTTCATCCTCGCCACCGACGACGCCGCGACGATCGAGGCGTTCGCCCGCGACGTCGTCCCCGACGTCCGCGCCCGGGTGACCGCCGA
>JBDIAU010000240.1:0-4219 GCA_039812565.1 Beutenbergiaceae bacterium | reverse complement strand
GCCGCGCCCAGCGCGGCGTCGGCCCCCATGCCCAGGCGGCGCTCGAGCGCGGCGACCGCGGCCGCCGGCTGGCCCGCCGGCACGTGCGCACCGATCTCGTCGAACTCGTCCCGCGTGCAGCCGACGAGCACCGGCACCTGCGCCGACCGGGCGAGCGCCGCGGTCGCGACCGGGCGGTCCGGGAGCACGTCGCCGTCGGGGCACGGGCCGAGGTCGAGGTCGAGGAGCTCGTCGGGGCGCGTCGTCGTCGCCAGCATCGCGGCGTGGAGGCGGTCGCCGGGGACGTCGCGCAGCGCCGCGACGCTCGCCGCGAGACCCGACCTCTGGGTGAACCGGGCGGCGACCCGGTCCGCGTCCGCGGGGCCCGAGCCGCCGCTGAGGGCCGGCGAGACGGCCAGCGCCCGGTCGAGCAGGCCCGCCGCGCTCGGGACCGCGAGGAGGGTGAGCACCGCCCCGCCGCCCGCCGACTGCCCGGCGACCGTGACGCGGCCCGGGTCCCCGCCGAACGCTGCGACGTTCTCCTGCACCCAGGCCAGGCCCGCCAGCCAGTCGAGGAGGCCACGGTTGTCCGGCGCCCCCGCCACCCGCAGCCAGCCCTCGATGCCCAGGCGGTACCCGATCGTCACGGTGACGACGCCTTCCCGGGCGAAGGCGGCGCCGTCGTACCAGGGGCTGTTCTGGCAGCCGGCGACGTACCCGCCGCCGTGGATCCACACGAGCACCGGCAGCCGGGCGGCCGGGTCCCCGGGCGCCGGGGTGACGACCGTGAGGTTGAGGACGTCGTCGCCGGGCGTGCTCGGCTCGGGGATCGTCGTCACGGCGCCGAGCTGTGCCCGCTGCGCCGTCGGCCCGAAGCGCGTCGCGTCCCGGACGCCGTCCCAGGGCTCGACGGGGACCGGTGCGGCGAAGCGCAGGTCCCCCACCGGGGGGCGGGCGAACGGGATCCCGCGGAAGGCGGCGTCGCGGCCGGTGGGGCCGGTGCGCCACAGCCCCCGGACCGCCCCGGCGCGGGCGCGGACCACGGGGCCGGGATCGTCGGCCGGGCTCGACGTCGGGCTGGTCGGGACGGTGCGCCGCTGCGGCATCACGACTCCTTCGGCGAGGGGACCTCCGGCGATCATCGCCCCTCGGACCGACCCGGCGCTCGCCGTCGGGCGGCGGACAGGGGTCGCGACCCCGGGTCGTGTCACGCATGCTGGGGTGGCAGACCGCCCGCGAGGGGCGGCGCGGAGGAGGCACCGGTGCGTCGGGTCGTCGTCATGCAGTCCGTGTCCCTCGACGGCCGGATCGCCGCACCCGGCGGCGACCTCTCGTGGCACCGGGTCGACGACGAGCTGCACCGGCACTTCAACGACCTGCTCGGCGCCGCGGGGATGTTCCTCGAGGGGCGGGTCACCTACGAGCTCATGGACGAGTTCTGGCCGACCGCGGACGAGGACCCCGACAACCCCGAGCCGATGCGCGAGTTCGCCGCCATCTGGCGCGACACCCCGAAGGTCGTGTTCTCGCGGACGCTGCCGAGCGTCGGCCGCGGCGCGCAGCTGCGCCGGGAGGTCGTCCCCGACGAGGTCCGGGCGTGGCTCGCCGAGCCCGGCGACGGCGACCTGTTCGTGGGCGGCGCCGACCTGGTGCGGACCTTCCGGCGGCACGGCCTCGTCGACGAGTACCGCCTGTACGTGCACCCGGTCGTCCTCGGGGCCGGGCCGCGGATGTTCGCCGACGGCGACCCTCGGGAGGAGCTCGAGCTGGTGGAGACCCGGGTGTTCGGCGCCGGCGTCGTGCTCGTCCGCTGCGCCCGCCCGCCGCTGGCCCCCTGACCCGAGGTCGCACCTCCGGCTCCAGGTCGCACCGCTGGGGGTGCGACGTCGGGCCGGGGGTGCGACCTCGCGACGCCTCGCGTGAACCGTGATCGTGCGACGGGTCCGTGGTGGGACGATGCGGCCGTGACAGCGGCACGGAAGAACACGCGGGGCGCGTCCCCGGCGCCGGATGGTGACCCGAGCTCGACGGACACCATGACCGCCCTGCGGGCCGTCCGGCACGGCAAGGGCGCGGCGCTGGTGCTCGCCGCGATCGGCATCGTGTTCGGGGACATCGGCACGAGCCCCCTGTACGCCATGCAGACCGTCTTCAGCCTCAACGGCGGCGTCGTCGCGCCGACCGAGGCGAACGTCCTCGGCGTCATCTCGATGGTGATCTGGTCCATCCTCATCGTCGTCACGTTCAAGTACGTCACGCTCGCGATGCGGGCCGACAACGAGGGCGAGGGCGGGATCCTCGCGCTCGTCGCGCTCCTGCGGGCGAAGCTGAGCGGCCGCAGGCGGGTCGCCACCGTACTCGTGCTCGGCATGGTCGGGGCCGCGCTCTTCTACGGCGACGCGGTCATCACCCCGGCCATCTCGGTGCTCTCCGCCGTCGAGGGCCTCGTGGTCGTCAACCCCGATCTCGAGAGCGCCGTGCTCCCGATCGCCATCGTCGTCCTCACGGCGCTGTTCGCCGTCCAGCGCTGGGGCACCGAGGCCGTCGGCAAGGCCTTCGGGCCCGTCATGACGCTCTGGTTCGTCACGCTGGCCGCGCTCGGCATCCCGCACCTTGCCGGGAACCCCGGCATCCTGCGCGCCGTGCTGCCGACGTACGCGTTCGCCTTCGTCGTCGACAACCCGCTCGTCGCCCTGGTCGCCCTCGGCGGCGTGGTGCTCGTGATCACCGGTGCCGAGGCGCTCTACGCGGACATGGGGCACTTCGGCGCGCAGGCGATCCGGCGCGCCTGGTACCTGCTCGTCCTGCCGGCGCTGGCGCTGAACTACCTGGGCCAGGGCGCGATGATCCTCGAGGACCCGACGACGATCGCCCGACCGTTCTTCACGATGGCGCCGGTGTGGGCGCGGCTGCCGCTCGTGGTCCTCGCGACGCTCGCCACCGTCATCGCCTCGCAGGCGGTCATCTCGGGCGCCTACTCGGTGTCGCGGCAGGCCGTCCGGCTCGGGATGCTGCCCCGGCTGCTCGTCCGGCACACGTCCCGGGAGGAGGGCGGCCAGATCTACATCCCGGTGGTGAACTGGCTGCTCTTCGTCGGCGTCATCCTCCTCGTCGTGCTCTTCCGCTCCTCCGAGAGCCTGGCGGCGGCCTACGGGCTGGCCGTGACCGGCACGCTCGTGCTCACGAGCGTGCTGTTCATCACCCTCGCGCGCCGGGTGTGGCACGTCGACCCCGCGCGCGTGGTGGTCTACGTGGTCGTCGTCGTCACCCTCGAGGTGGCCTTCCTCGCGGCGAACCTCACCAAGATCGCCCACGGCGGCTGGCTCCCGGTGGTCATCGCGATCGCCGTCGTCCTCGTCATGACCACGTGGCGGTGGGGCTCGGACGTGCTGCACCACGAGGAGCGTCAGCTCGAGGGACCGATCGAGTACCTCGCCAAGGTGGTCCGCGACGGCAAGGTGCCCCGAGTTCCGGGCGCCGCCGTGTTCCCCCACCCCAACGGCACGACGACGCCCCTCGCGCTGCGCTCCAACATCGACTTCAACCAGGTGGTCCACGAGCACGTCATCCTCGTCTCGATCGTCAACGAGAACGTGCCGCACATCCGGCACAAGGACCGGGTGACGGTGGACGACCTGGGCTTCCCGGGGAGCGGGTTCGTCCACGTGAAGATCCGGGTCGGATTCACGGACAGCCAGGACATCCCGCGCGGGCTGGCGCTCGCCGTCGGGCGGACGCCGGACCTCGACGTCGACCTCGACCAGGCGCACTACTTCCTCTCGCTGATCACGGTCCACGCGACCGGGCCCCGCGGGCTGCGCACGGTGCGCAAACGCCTCTACGCCTGGCTGTACCACATCGCCGCGAACCGGACCGAGGTCTTCCACCTGCCGCCGGACCGCACGGTGGTCATGGGCGCGCAGCTCGACCTCTGACGCGCCGCCTCCCGCCGAGCTCGCACCTCCGCCGCGCCCCCTCCGGCTGAGTTCGCACCTCAGCCCCGAAGTCGCACCCGGCACGGTGCGACCTGGGGCCGGAGGTGCGAACTCGGCGGGCCGGACCGGCAGGAGGTGCGAACTCGGCTGGCCCGGCGCCGACGCCGCTCCCGCTGACGTCGCGCCTCAGTCGCATCCCTCCGCCGAAGTCGCACCTCAGCCCCGAAGTCGCACCCGGCACGGTGCGACCTGGGACCGGAGGTGCGAACTCGGCGGGCCGGACGGGCCGGAGGTGCGAACTCGGC
>JBDIAU010000239.1:0-4223 GCA_039812565.1 Beutenbergiaceae bacterium | reverse complement strand
TCCGGGTCCAGCGCCCAGCCGACCAGCTCCACCGACCCGTCCTCGTACACGATCGCGTCGTCGAGGTGCCCCACCGGCGTGCCCGCCGGGTCCGCCGCCACCGCCGCGGGCGCCACCACCACCGCCCCCACCATCGCGACGGCGGCACCGGCCACCGCACCGACGAACGTCCTGATCCGCGATCGTGCGTTCACGTGAAAACCCTCTCTGCGTGTCGGGTGTTTTACGGCCTCCTCGATGTTATTGCGGAGCGCAAGTATTCGCGCGGGGGATTCGACGTTGATCGAGCGATTCCCGCGAATGCCCCGCGCGGTCGAGCCCGGGGCGGGCCGATGGCCGTGCGCGGGTCAGAGCGGGTGCGGGATCCGCACCGCGGTCCCCGAGACGGTGATCCCGCCGGTCGCGGGCACGCGGACGTGCAGGACGCTCGGCCGGCCGACGTGGCGGCCCTGCCGGACGTCGACGTCGGCGGGCGGTGTCACCAGGCCGAGCGCGCGCAGGTAGCCGCCGAGCGCAGCGGCCGCCGCGCCCGTCGCCGGGTCCTCGGTCAGCGTGCCGACGGGGAAGAGGTTGCGCACCTCGATCTCGGCGAGCGAGGCGCCGGCGTGCACGAGCGCGACCGTCACCCACCCGTGCTCGTCCATGAGGGCGCGGACGGCGTCGGGCTCGAACGCCACGCCGTCGAAGGTGGCCTGGTCGGCGAGGACGAGGACGGGGTGCGGGTTCCCCGCCTCCGCCAGGCGGGGCGGTCGGCCCGGCGCGAGGTCCGCCCGGCCCAGCCCGAGGAGCGCGAGCAGGCGGTCGAGCGTCGCGTCCGGCAGCTCGGACACGACCGGCTCGACGCTCGTGAACGACGCGCGGACGCCGTCGTCGGCCTCGGCCGTCTCGATCGCCACCGGGCCGACCGGCGTCTCGAACACGAACGGCCCGCTCCCGAGCCGCTCGGCGAGGGCGACGGCCGAGGCGATCGTCGCGTGCCCGCAGAACGGCACCTCGGCGATCGGGGAGAAGTAGCGAATCCCCACGCGACGCTCGGCGACCGTCGGCGGCCGGACGAGGAACGCGGACTCGGCGTACCCGAGGCGGGCCGCGAGGTTCTGCATCTCGACGTCCGTCAGCGCGCTCGCGTCGAGCACGACGCCGGCCGGGTTCCCCCCGCCCTCGGCCGCCGGGAACGCGCTCAGGTGCAGGACGTCGACCACGGGCCCCCTTCGATCCGGTGCGCCCAGGGTAGGTGCCGCGAAGCGGCGCATGGCGGGCATGGTGCACGAGTACCGTCGAAGGATGCCTGAGGTCCAGTCTCGGCAAGGTGGCCGAGAACGGCCCGCGATCGTCCTCATCAGCCAGAACCCCGACGCACGCGAGCTGCTCCAGAGCGTCGTCGTCAGCCGGTACGAGCCCGACTACCGCTGCCTCTTCCCGAGGACGGCCCGCGAGCTCGAGGATGACCTGCGCCGTCTGGCCGACGAGGGCGTCGAGGTCGCCCTCGTCATCGCGGCCCTCGGCGCCGGCGACGAGCACGGCGTCGCGCTCGCCGCGTCGGCGCGAGCGCTCCACCCACGGGCCCGCCGGGCCGTCGCGGTGTCGTGGGGCGACCTCGCCTACTTCCGCGAGATGTACGACGCCGTCACCACGGGAGCCCTCGACCTCAGCGTCATCCGCCCCCGCCACGACCGCGACGAGGACTTCCACTCCGCCATCACCGACGCCCTGCACGAGTGGGCCGCCCGCGATCCCGGCGGCTTCGAGGTCGTCCGGATCATCGGCCAGCGCTGGTCGGCGCGCACCGCCTGGCTCCGCGACAACCTCGCGCGCTACGACGTGCCGTACGGCTTCTACGACGCCGACTCCGCCGAGGGGCAGGCCCACCTGGCGGCCCTCGGGCTCGACGCGTCCCGCCTGCCCGTCGTGGTCGTCCGGCCGATGGCGGAGTCGACCGTCCTCGTCGACCCGACCGACCTCGACATCGCCCGGCAGTTCGGGCTCGCCGCCAACTACGACCCCGACGTCGAGTACGACGTCGCCGTCGTCGGAGCCGGGCCGTCGGGTCTGGCCGCCGCCGTGTGCGCCACCTCGGAGGGGCTGCGCACGCTTCTCGTCGAGCACGAGGCCGTCGGCGGCCAGGCGGGGACGAGCTCCAGGATCCGCAACTACCCCGGCTTCCCCAAGGGGATCAGCGGCGGGCGATTCGCCGCGCGCGCCTTCGAGCAGGCGTTCTCCTTCGGCACGCAGTTCGCGTTCACGCGGTCGGCCACCGCGCTGCGGCCCGGCCGGGACGGCGCCCGCCACGAGCTCGACCTCTCCGACGGCGCCACCGTCCGGGTCCGCGCCGTCGTCGTCGCGAGCGGCATGGCCTACCGGCGCCTCGGCGTCCCCGAGCTGGAGGACCTCGTCGGGCACGGTGTGTTCTACGGGGCGGCGACCACCGAGGCCCCCGGGATGGCGGGGTGCGACGTCGTCGTCGTGGGCGGCGGCAACAGCGCCGGTCAGGCGGCGCTCTTCCTCGCCCGTTTCGCGCGCGAGGTGACCGTGCTCGTGCGGGGCGGGAACGTCGCCGCGAGCATGTCCGACTACCTCGTCCGCGAGCTCGCTGCCACGCCCGACCTCACGGTCCGGCACCACGCGCAGGTGGTGGGCGGCGGGGCGGGGCCGAGCGGCCGCCTCGACCGGGTCGACATCCTCGACACGGTGGCCGGCACCCGGGAGACGATCCCCGCGGACGGCCTCTTCGTGCTCATCGGGTCCGAGCCGTACACCGACTGGCTGGGCGACGCCGTCGAGCGCGACCGGTGGGGCTTCGTCGTCACCGGTCCGGACCTGCGGCCCGAGCCGGGCGCGCGGTCCCCGCTGCCCCTCGAGACGAGCGTCCCCGGCGTCTTCGCGGTCGGGGACGTGCGGCACGGCTCGGTGAAGCGCGTCGCCTCCGCCGTCGGCGAGGGCGCCGTCGCGATCACCTACGTGCACCGATGGATCGAGGAGGCCCGGGCGCGGGCGGGGGGCGACAGCGCGTAGCGGGCGTCCGGGTGCCTAGCACGCCGCGAGTTCGCACCTCGGACCCGAGGTCGCACCGTGGGGGGTGCGACCTCGAGCGCCGGGTGCGAACTCGGCGGAGGGGCTGGGACGGGGGTGGGTGGTGGGCCGGCGGTCGGGTGGCACCCGTGGACGTAGGTCCCACCGCGCGAGGGGTCGCCGAGGGCGAGGCTGAAGGGTCCGACCGCTCGTCGTCCGGGGTTCCCGCGGCAGACCGGGGCGCCGGTGCCGGGCACGAAGGAGGCACCGTGTCGACCGAAGCAACCCCCCGCCCTGCGGCCTACCCGGCCCGGCTGAGCGCCCAGCCCGTCCCGACCGGCCTCTCGCCGGCCCTCTGGCTCGTCAAGTGGCTGCTCGTGATCCCGCACCTCGTGGTCCTCGCGTTCCTCTGGATCGCGTTCGCCTTCCTGACCTTCGTCGCGTTCGTCGCGATCCTGGTCACCGCCCGGTACCCGCGCGGGATCTTCGAGTTCAACGTCGGCGTCCTGCGGTGGACCTGGCGCGTCGCCTACTACTCCTACGGCGCGCTCGGGACGGACCGGTACCCGCCCTTCACCCTGGCCGACGTGCCCGACTACCCGACGACCTTCACCGTGGCCTACCCGGAGCGGCTCTCCCGCGGGCTCGTCCTTGTGAAGTGGTGGCTCCTCGCCATCCCGCAGTACGTGGTGGTCGGGCTGATCGTCGGGCCGCAGATCAGCTACGAGACCGCCGAGGGCACCAAGTACGCCGGCCACATCGGGCTCGTCGGCATCCTCGTCCTCGTCGCGGCCTTCGCGCTGCTGTTCACGAGCCGGTACCCCCGGGGGGTGTACGACCTGCTCCTCGGCCTCAACCGGTGGACCTACCGCGTCTCCGCGTACGTGAGCCTGATGACCGACGCCTACCCGCCGTTCCGGCTCGACCAGGGTCCGACCGAGGCGGGAGATCCGCTCCCGGGTGCCCACCCGACGTCCCCGTGAACCCACGCACTCATCTGGTGGTCGTGAGACGGGTGTGACGGCGATCGGCGGCGTGTCGCCCGGCTCGCGTCCCGGTTGTGTACGTCCGTGCACGGCGACGCCCTGCCGTCGGGACTCGTGAGGACCTACCGTGGCCTCGAGGCGCCGGCCGGCGCGTCGTGCGGTGACGTCACGTTCGAAGACATGGAGGCGCGATGCGCAAGCGGACCATCCCGGCGGCCCAGGAGGACG